>NZ_AKFK01000057.1:0-78761 GCF_000272495.1 Methylobacterium sp. GXF4
CCGATCACGTAATTCTCAGACGGAGCCTCACAATCGATCCCGCAGCGCTTCACAGCGCGACAAAATCGGTGAGCTCAAAAAGAGAAACACGACGATCGGCACTAGTCTCTCACTTGCCAGGGCATGAAGCCCCAGCCGCAAGGACAAACGCCGTCCGCGTCTCCCTTCCTCAAATCCAACAATGTCAAAGACCGGTCGATCAGGCCCAAAAGCCCACCCACCAGAGACAGACAGCCGATCGCCCGGCGTTCCCGCCGGCCAACCCCGCCGATCTGTCAGAAGATGCCTCAGCGCCCGGGCCACTTCCGCGGCCGGCGCCGATGAGCGGTGTATACGCAGATGGTTCCCGGCCGTCAACAGGGTTGTTCCGGGGTGGAGCCGATTTTCTTGGACTCCGGTGACGACAGGGGTGTGACGGCCGATTCGGTTTCGACCCTCGATTGCGTCTCCCCGCCCCCGAACGCGACTCAGGCGTCGAGGGTCAGGACCATCCCGTCATAGGCGGGCACCACCCCCGCCGGCAGGCGCTCGGTCAAGGCGGCGTAGTCGAGATCGGTGTGGAGGTTGGTCAGCACCGCCCGGCGGGGCTTCGTCTCGGCGATCAGCGCCAGGGCGTCCGAGACCGAGAAATGCGTCGGGTGCGGCGTATCCCGCAGGGCGTCGATGATCAGGAGATCGAGGCCGTGGAGCCGCGCCCGGCTCGCCGCCGGGATCAGGCTGACATCGGGCATGTAGGCGGCGCTGCCGAACCGGAATCCTAGGGCCGCCTCGGTGCCGTGCTCCACGGGGAGCGATTCGACCGGGATCGGGCCGCCCGGCCCGTCGAGGGTCAGTGCGGGGGGCAGGTCGCGCAGGTCGAGGATCGGCGGATAGGCGCTGCCGGGCGGCGTCTCGAAGCAGTAGCCGAACCGGGTCGTCAGCAGCGACCGGGTGAGCGTGTCAGCATAGACCGGGATGCGCGCCCGCATGGTGATCACCAGGGGCCGCAGGTCGTCGATGCCGTGGGTGTGGTCGGCATGGGCGTGGGTGTAGAGCACGGCGTCGAGGCGCTGGACATCCGCATCGAGGAGCTGCTCGCGCAGGTCCGGCGAGGTGTCGACCAGCACCGTGGTCCGCCCTCCCCCGGAGACGCGCTCGACCAGGATCGAGCAGCGGCGACGCCGGTTGCGCGGATCCTCCGGGTTGCACGCGCCCCAGCCGCTGGCGACCCGCGGCACCCCGCCGGAGGAGCCGCAGCCGAGGATGCGCAGGGTCAGGCTTGCCGGCGCATCCACCGAAACCGTCACGCTGCCTCCGCGGGTTTGGCCTTGTCGAACAGGGCGAAAAAATTCGCCGTGGTGATCCGGGCGAAATCCTCGGCGGAGAGTCCCAGGGTCTCGGCCAGCGACCGGGCGGTGTCGGCCGTATAGGCCGGCTCGTTGGTCCGTCCGCGATGCGGCTCGGGGGCGAGGAACGGCGCGTCGGTCTCCACCAGGATCCGGTCGCGGGGCACGCGCCGGGCGATGTCGCGCAGCGCGTGCGAGCGCCGGAAGGTGACGATGCCGGAGAACGAGATCGACAGCCCGAGCTCGACCCCCACCTCGGCGAGGCGCTGGCCCGACGAGAAGCAGTGCAGCACCGCCCGGAACGGTTTTTTGCCCATCTCGTCGGTGAGCACCCGCTCCATGTGGTCGTCGGCATCCCGGGCGTGGATGACCAGGGGCAGGCCGGACAGGCGCGCCGCCTCGATATGGGCGCGCAGCACCCGCTCCTGCACGGCCTCGGGGGCGCCGTCGGGATAGTGGTAGTCGAGCCCGGCCTCGCCGATCCCGACGCAGCGGGGATGCGCCTTCGCGATCCCCGCGATCGTCTCGGCGGGCACGTCCGGCTCCTCGGCGGCCCCGTCCGGATGGGTGCCGATGGTGAACCAGATCTCGGGATGGGCCTCGGCGATGGCCCGGTAGGTCTCGGCCCGGGCGACCCGGGTCGAGATGGTCAGCATCCCGGTGACGCCCGCATCCCGGGCGCGGGCGATCACCCCCGGCAGGTCGGCGGCGAAGTCCGGGAAATCCAGATGGCAGTGGCTGTCGATCAGCATCGTGTCTCGGAGCGCTGTCAGGCGGCCGGCGTTTCGGGTCGCTCGAACCGCGGGAAGACCGGGGCCGGGGCGGGCAAGGCGGTGCCCGGCACCAGGCGACCGCCCTCCCCCATATCGGCGAGCGTGCGCCGGTCCGGCGGAACGGCGAGCAGGTCCAGGAGCCTGGACGCCGCCGTGGGCACGAAGGGCTGGACCAGGATGCCGAAGGCCCGCAGGGCTTCCAGCGTCGTGTAGAGCACGGCGTTCATCCGGGCCGGATCGGACTTGCGCAGCTTCCACGGCTCCTGGCCGGCGAAGTAGCGGTTGGCCTCGGCCACCACCGCCCAGATCTCGGCCAGGACGCTGTGGAGCGCGAGCTCGCCCATCAGCCCGCGCACCGTCTCCGGCAGCGCGTCGGCCAGCGCCAGGAGGGCGCGGTCGGCCTCGTCCAAGGAAGCCGGCAAGGCACCGGGATCCGGCACCGCGGCGTCGCAATTCTTGGCGACCATCGAGAGCGAGCGCTGGGCGAGGTTGCCGAGGTCGTTGGCGAGGTCGGCGTTGATCCGGCCGATGATCGCCTCGTGGCTGTAGCTGCCGTCACCGCCGAACGGCACCTCGCGCAGCACGAAGTAGCGCACCGGGTCGACCCCGTAGGTGTCGGCGAGCTCGAACGGGTCGAGCACGTTGCCGAGCGACTTCGACATCTTCTCGCCCTTGGAGAGCAGGAAGCCGTGGCCGAAGACGCGCTTGGGCAGGGGCAGCCCGGCCGACATCAGGAAGGCCGGCCAGTAGACCGCGTGGAAGCGGACGATGTCCTTGCCGATCACGTGCAGGTCCATCGGCCAGAATTTCGCCCGGGGATCGGCCTCGTCCGGGAAGCCGGTGACCGTCAGGTAATTGGTCAGGGCGTCGACCCAGACATACATGACGTGGCCGGGATGGCCGGGCACCGGCACGCCCCAGTCGAAATTGGTGCGGCTGACCGAGAGGTCCTTGAGGCCCGAGCGCACGAAGCTCGCCACCTCGTTCCTCCGGGTCTCCGGGCCGATGAAGTCCGGCTGGTCCTCGTAGAGCTTCAGCAGCCTGTCCTGATAGGCGGACAATCTGAAGAGAAAATTCTCCTCCTCCATCCACACGACGGGCGTGTCGGTGGCGAGGCTGCGGCGGCTGCCATCCTCGAGCAGGCGGGTCTCGGCCGCGTCGTAATAGGCCTCGTCGCGCACCGAGTACCAGCCGGCATACTTGTCCAGGTAGATGTCGCCTTTGGCCTCCATCCGCCGCCAGATCTCCTGCGCGGCGGCGTAATGGCCGGGCTCGGTGGTGCGGATGAAGCGATCGTAGGCGCAATCCATCCGGTCGGCCATCGCCTGGAACCGGGCGGCGGTGCCGTCCACGAAGGCGCGCGGGCTGGTGTTGGCGCGGGTCGCCGCCTGCTGGATCTTGAGGCCGTGCTCGTCCGTGCCGGTGGAGAACAGCACGTCGTAGCCGTCGAGCCGGTGGAAGCGGGCGATGGCGTCGGCGGCGATCACCTCGTAGGCGTGGCCGATATGCGGCGCGCCGTTGGGGTAGGAGATCGCGGTCGAGAGGCCGAAGGTCTTCTTGGAGTGCGCCGGGGCGTTGGACGTCACGTCTGTGGTGTTCCGGATGATCGCGAGAGGCTGCCCGCGTTGTCGCGCGGCAGCGGCGGGGACGCAACCGCCGGGATCGGCTCCCGGCGCGGTCCGGCACCGCCGGCGGGGATGGCGGGCCCGTCAACGCGGGCGGAGCGGGCTTAAAACTTTGGCAACCCTATCGAGATGACAAGAATCCGGCATTCTCTCTTGTGGAGCCGGCCCGTCGTGAGTTTTGCGCTCGACATCGTCAGAAACATCGTCGCGCATCGCAGCGCCGAGATCCCGGATCCGATCATCGACCGCTGGGTGTTCGGCGACCGGGTTCCGAGCCCGCTCCCGGCGGCGCACGCCCTCGAGGCGGTCGCCCGGCTGATCGAGAATCAGGCCGAGTACGACCATGTCGGGAGCCTGCTCGACGCGCGCTCCCGCAAGCTCCTGGGCGACGTCATCACCTACCGCGCCCTCGGACCGGTCCGCTACGCGCTGCCGATGAGCACGCCGGACTACATGGACCTCTACGCCAAGGCTGCGACCTGTCGCATCGGGCCGAGCGAGCAGGTGTTCCCGCCGTTCCTGTTCGAGACCTTCGCGGTGGAGGACCAGGGCCACAGGCTGGAGCTCGGCGCGTGGCTCGGCAACATCGTCGCGACCTTCCTGGTCCGGCAATACTACCTGGACGGGCCGCGCCGGATCCAGCCGGAAGCCGGCGACGTCGTGATCGATGCCGGCGGATGCTTCGGCGACACGGCGCTCGCCTTCGCAGCCAGCGTCGGCCAGACCGGGCGCGTCTTCTCCTTCGACCCGCTGCCGGCGCATCAGGCAGTCATGCGCGCGAATTTCGACCGCAATCCGCAACTCGCCGAGCGGATCGCGCTGGTCCCGCACGCGCTCAGCCACGCGGCCGGCGAGACCGTCCGGTTCGCCGCCAAGGGCGCCGGCTCCTTCATGCATGCCCAGGGCGAGATCGAGGCCCGGACCGACACGATCGACCAGCTCGTCGAGCGGCAGGGGCTCGACCGGGTCGATTTCATCAAGATGGATATCGAGGGCGCGGAGCGGTCGGCGCTGATCGGGGCCCGGGCCACGATCGCGCGGCACAAGCCGAAGCTCGCGATCTCGGGCTACCATTCCGAGGACGACCTGATCATCATCCCGATGCTGATCAAGCGCCTGAACCCGGACTACGAGATCCATATCGGGCACCACACCAACTTCGAGTGGGAGACGGTGGTCTACGCCGCCTGAGGCGCGCCGCCCTACGGCGCCTCGGCGAGGTCGCCGAACAGGGACAGGATCACCGGGCGCCGGTCGAGATTGTAGATCGCGGCCTCCCGGGCGGCGCGGCCGAACCGCTCGGCCACCTCCACCAGGGCGGCGAGACGCGCCGGCGGTTCGTCCCGGCGCCGGTCGAGCTCGGCCGAGACGAAGCGCAGGACCGCGTCCTGGGCGGCCTCGAACCGGGCCTCGGCGTCGCGCCCGGCCAGGGTCTCGGCGAGCTTGAGCACCCGGCCCCAATCGGGCGTCTGCGCCCGGGCCAGCAGGGTCTCGACCTCCGCGACGAGGCCGGCTGTCACCGGATCGAGCATCGCCAGCGCCCGGGCGACCGAGCCCTCGCACTGGGCGACCGCCCGGGCCAGGGCGGCCTCGTCGGGCTGCGGGAACGGCTCGGGCAGGCCGCGCACCACCTGGGCCACCGCCTCGGGCGCGAGGGGGCGCAGCATCAGCACCCGGCAGCGGGAGCGGATCGTCGGCAGCAGGCGCCCGGGCTGGTGGGCCAGGATCAGGAACAGGGCGCGGGGCGGCGGCTCCTCCAGCACCTTGAGCAGGGCGTTGGCGGCGTTGGCGTTCAAATCCTCGGCGCTGTCGAGGATGCAGACCCGCCAGCCGGAATCGGTGGCCGTCGAGGCGAACAGGTCCAGCGCCCGGCGGACCATGTCGACCGAGATCTTGGTCGGCAGCGCCTTGGCGCCGGCGGTGCGGTGGCGGCGCAGGGCCACGAGGTTCGGATGCGACAGGCCCGCGACCTTGCCGGCGACGGGGTTCTCGTCCGGCACATCGAGCCCGGCCGGCCCGCCGCCCTCGGGATAGGCGAGCAGGCGGCGGGCGACCCGGTAGGCGAGGGTCGCCTTGCCGATGCCAGCGGCGCCGCCGATCAGCCAGGCATGATGCAGGCGCCCCGCCGCGATCCCGGCCGCGAAGGCGTCGGCCGCAGCCTCGTGGCCGACCAGCGCCCGGGTCTCCCGCGGGCGCGGGATGCCGGGAAGGTCGCCGGGCTCGACATCGTCGGCGGCGCGGTCTGCCAGTCTCATGCGGCCTGTCTCATCGCGCGAAGGCCCGACCACCCGGCAAGGAGCGGCAAGCGCTTTGAAGTCCTCGATGCGCGCGGTTTACACAGACGGGACGGCGGCGCCCACCGCCCCGGGTCCGAATAACGCCGGCCTCGCACGGTGGGCCCCGCCAACCCGCTCCGCGAAGGCCGCACGGGGCCGGGAGCGCGGAGAATCTTTTTCTCTCCTCGGCAGTCTCCAGAACAGCAGACGGCGCGTGGAGCCTGCACCTGCGCCTCGCCGTCCACCCGCTGAACTGGGGTCGGCGACACCCTGACGGGTGAAGGCCAGGGATCGGCGGCAGCCGCCACCGATCCCCCGCTAGAAGATCGACCCGTCGAGACGCCCCGTAAACCCGGGTCCGGCCCCTCAGGCGGCGCCCCGGCTTCCCTTCAGCGGCAGCAGGCCCGGCAGGCGGGACGCCACGGTGGCGCGGATCGCGGATTCCACCGAATCCGGGTCGCGCGCGGCGTCGATCACCGCGCAGCGCTGCGGCTCGGCCCGGGCGATCGCCAGGAAGGCCTCGCGCAGCCGCGTGTGGAAGGCGAGGGATTCGGCCTCGAACCGGTCGGCCCCCTGCCCCGTCCCGGCGCCGCGCCCGGCCGCGCGGGCGAGCCCGTCCTCGGGCGGCAGGTCGAGGATCAGGGTCAGGTCGGGCCGGGTCGGTCCGACCACGACCCGCTCCAGGGCGGCGATCACCGCCGGGTCGAGCCCGCCCGCGGCGCCCTGGTAGGCCCGGGTCGAGTCGATGAAGCGGTCGCACAGCACGATCTCGCCCCGGCGCAGGGCCGGGCGGATCAGCCGGTCGAGATGATCGATCCGGGCCGCGCTGAACAGCAGCGCCTCCGCGAAGGGGCCGTAGGGCTTGGCGACGCCGCCGAGCAGGGCCGCGCGGATCTCCTCGGCCCGGGGCGAGCCGCCGGGCTCGCGGGTCACGCAGACCGCCCGCCCCGAGCGGGCCCGCAGGGTCGCGGCCAGGCGGGCGACCTGGGTCGACTTGCCGGCGCCCTCGCCGCCCTCGAAGGTGATGAAGGCTCCCTGCGCGCTCTCTTCGGCGTCTGGCACGATCACGGGCGCCCAATCACGTCGGATCGGCCGCCCGGTCGCCGGATTTCGCGTCCTTCTTGCCGACCCGGTCGAAGGCCTTGCGGACGAGGCCGGTGCCGAATTCGAGCGCCGCATCCATCGCCCGCTGCGACAGGGTGCCGGGCTCCACCGTGGCGCCGGCATAGAGCGGCTGGTCGAGGGCGACCGTGTCGCCGCGCTGGATCCGCAGGGTGCCGACCTGCCGGCCCTCCTCCACGGGGGCGATGAGCGGCCCGGTATAGACCGCCTTGGCGCTGACCCGGTCGCTGGAGCCGCGGGGCAGCAGCACCCGCACCGGCTTCTTCGAGACCAGGGGCACCGAGCCGGCCTCGCCGCCGAACACCGAGGCCTCGGCCACGGTCTCGCCCGCCGCGAAGATCTGCCGGGGCTCGAAGGCGCGGAAGCCCCATTCCATCAGCTTGCGCGCCTCGGCGGCCCGGTCCCGGGCGGTCTTGAGGCCGGAGATCACCAGCACCAGGCGCTGGCCGTTCTGCACCGCCGAGCCGGTCAGGGCGTAGCCGGATTCCTCCAGGTAGCCGGTCTTGAGCCCGTCGGCGCCGATATCGAGCGCCAGCAGCGGGTTGCGGTTCTGCTGGCGGATCTTGTTCCAGGTGAACTCCTTCTCGGAGAAGATTTTGTACAGGTCCGGGTAGGTGTCGATCAGGTGGATCGCGAGCTTGGCCATGTCCCGGGCCGTGACCTTCTGGTCCGGCGCCGAGTAGCCGGTGGCGTTGCGGAAGGTCGAGTTCGTCAGCCCGATCTCCTTGGCGCGCTGGTTCATCAGCCCGGCGAAGGCCTCCTCGGTGCCGGCCATGTTCTCCGCGATGGTGATCGCGGCGTCGTTGCCCGACTGGACGATCAGCCCGCGCAGCAGGTCCGACATCTTGATGCGGCTGTTGACCTGCGCGAACATCGACGAGCCGCCGCCCCCGGCCCCGCCCCGCTTCCAGGCGTCCTCGGTGACGGTGAACTCCGTGTCCATCGAGACGCGGCCGGATTTCAGCGCCTCGAACACGATGTCGGTGGTCATCAGCTTGGCCATGCTGGCCGGGGAGAACCGCTCGTCGGCGGCCTTCTCGAACAGCACCGAGCCGGAATCGGCGTCGATCAGGATCGCGTGCGGGGCCGCGGTCTGGAAGCTCTGGGCGGCCGCGGCGGCGAGGCCCGCCCCCAGCGCGCAGGCGGCCGCGACAAGGGTGAGAAGGGTCCTGCGCATCACCGTTCCGTCCCGCGCCTGCCGTCCGATCGGAGGGACTCCAACCGTATCCGGATAACAAGCGTGACCATATTACGGTTTCGACGCGGGATCGAACGCGAAATGCCGCATTGCGGGACCGGGGCGCGCCGGAGGGCGCCTCAGTAGATCCCGGCCAGGCGCGCATGCCCGGCACCGCCCGCCCCCGGCTTGGCCGGGCCGCCGGCTTTCGCCTGGGCCGGCGCCTTGGCGGCGGTGGCGACCTTGGCGGGCACCGCGACCTGGGCGGGCGCCGCACCCTTGGTGGAGGCCGCCGGCTTGGCGGGGATCGCGGCCGGGCCCCTGGCCGGCGCCGCCGCGGAGGCGAGATGCGCCAGGGCGGATTTTGACGCGGGCGGCAGCGCCGCGGGCGCCGCCGCGGCGACCTTCACCGGAGCGCCGGCCCGGCCCGGGCCGGGGGCGGTCCGGAGGGCGGCGATCTTCGACGCCGCGCCGTGGCCGCCCGCCTGCGGCGAGGCCTGGTTGGAGGCCGGATTGAGCCCGGCGACCTTCAGGCCCGCGCCCTTCGTCTCGGCGGCCTTGTTGTCGGCGACCTGGATCGGCGCCGGCCGGAAATCCCGGACCTTCTGGGCGGTCGGCTGGACGGCCGCCGGCACCCGCATGGCGGCCGAGGCCATCATGATCGGGGCGCGCACCGGGGCCGGCCGCTCCTGCCGCGGCGCCGGGGCCTCGTCCGACTGCGCGCGCTCGGGGGCGGGCTTGAACGCCAGCGGCTCGGGGGCCGAGCGGGCGTAGCGCTCCGGCTCCTCGGTGGGGCCGAGATCGGCCATCATCACGGTGGAGCGGCCGGCCGGCTGCCCGTCGGTGCGCAGGCTGGCGAGCAGCTTGCGGTCGTCGCTGCCGGCGACCGAGGCCCGGCCGGCATATTCGACCCGCACCCGCGCGGTGCCGCGGCGGTGGAAGCCCAGGGCCTCGGCCGCCTCCTCGGAGACGTCCATGACGCGGCCGGCATGATAGGGGCCGCGGTCGTTGACCCGCACGATCATCGAGGAGCCGTTGTCGAGGTTGGTCACCCTCGCGTAGCTCGGCAGCGGCAGGGTCGGGTGGGCGGCGGCGATCGAGTGGCGGTCGAACACCTCGCCGTTGGCGGTCATGCGCCCGTGGAAGGCCGAGCCGTACCAGGAGGCCAGGCCCTCCCGCACGTAGCCGCGCGGATCCTCCTTGGGCACGTAGGTCTGGCCCGCCACCACGTAGGGCTTGCCGGTGTAGCGGCGCCCGCCGCCCTTCGGGATCACGTCGCCCTCGTTGTAGAGGCGCGGGCTCGCCTTGACCCCGTATTTCGGGTCGATGCCGTTGCCGGAGGCGAGCTTCTGCTGCTGGGGATTGGTGGCGCAGTTGGCCGTGGCCAGGGCCACGCCCGAGACGGCCAGGAGCCGCAGGGCGAGGCGCGCAGGCCGGGGAAGGGTCGTGCGCACCATATCGGGGATCACCAAACTCTACGCGGGACCATGGCCGGGGGACGGACCGGCACCGGCCGCGCCTCTGGGCTCAGCCGGTCCACCGAGAATTGTATCGGTCGCGTAAAGGAAGCCTGAACGACGCCTGCGGTCGTGGTTCAGAAGATGCCGCCGGGCCGCTCCCGAGCCTCGCGTGGGACATCAGGAATTGCCGGCAGGTGGCTGCTGGAACGACGTTTCTCGTTCTCGGCGGTGAAGGCCCGGGCGCATTCGTCGCGCGGGCGAATGCCGAAGGGTCGGTCCGGAAGCGGGGGACGGATCGCGGATGTCCGAGGCGGCCACGGCATCCGCCCCGTCGTCCCGACGAACGCTTCGAGCACCCTGCGCGGGCGCAGGGCCACGCCCGGGTTCAGCGCGGCGGGGTGTCGGTCAGCTGCGCGATGGAGCGGGCGCCGCGCTGCTTGAACAGCAGGTCGAGGCCCTCCAGCATCAGGGCGTGCATCTTGGTCCGCTCGGCATAGGCGAGGTCGCGAAGCTGGTCGTAGACCGGCGGCTCCAGGTAGACCGACATCTGCCGGGCGCGCTGCTTCAGCGTCGCGGCCGGCTTCGCCGGCGGGGGCGCCAGCGCCAGGGTCACGATCTCGGCGCCCTGCGGCCGGGCCGCGTGCCGGTCCGGCGGGTTCGCCGAGGCGACGATCGCCGCGAGGCTGAGCTTAGGCGGCTTGGACATGCTGGCCCGTCTTCAGAGACTGCGTGCGGCGCTCGATCCACGACCAGAGGCGGCGGACCTCCCCGGCGGCCTGGCCCTTGGGATTGAACTCGGTGACGCCCTGGCCGAGGCCGATCGCGTCCTGGTGGTCGGTGCGGGCGACGATGTTCACGTCGGGCAGGATGCCGAGCACGGCGAGCCCGTCGGCCGCGTCCCGGACCCGGTAGGAGCGGGGCGGGGTCTGGTTCAGCACGAAGGCGAACTTCTTCTCCAGCCGGTAGACCGCGGCCAGCGTCGGCTTGAACGCCCGCAGGTCGGCCGGGGTCGGCCGGCACGGGATGATGCACAGGTCGGCCGCGCGGATCGCCGAGAGCGTGCCGGTGGAATCGACCCCCGGCGTGTCGATGAACACGTAATCGTAGGCCGAATCACGCAGGCGCTCCATCACGGCGTCGATCTGCGTCGCGTCGATCTGGGCGACCTCGGGGCCGTCGGCGGTGCGGTGGTCGAGCCAGTCCGAGATCGTGGCCTGGCGGTCCATCTCGAGGATGCAGACCGTGTGGCCCGCCTCCCGGGCGGCCACCGCCAGGGAGATGCACAGCGTGCTCTTGCCGCTGCCGCCCTTCTGCGTGACGAAGGTGATCGCTTTCATCCTGGGCGTCCTCCAGAAGGCCCCGCGCATCCGCCGGGGTGCGGGCAACCACGATTGCCGCGCCCGCGCCGGGCAACCTCAGGTGCCTGATCACGGGCTGCCGCGATCCTGTGACCCAAGGATGTCGTGCGGCACGTTGCGTCCGCTATGGTTAACGACCCGTTAAAAGCCGTCGCCGCCGCCGGGCCGCCGGATCCCGCGCGTAACTGGTCCGCCCCGCACAACCTAAACTTCAAGTTAACATTTGTGTCGACCGAGACCCGAACGGTCTTTTCAGTCGTTGGTGGATACCGTAGCCTCACGGTCGCCGGCGCCGGTACCTCGATGGATTTAATAACCTCAGGTTTCGTTGTGTTCGACAGTCCGGCGAGGAATGGTATGTCCGAAGCCCCGATCTCCCAATCCGTCCTCGACGCCTCCGGCGTGGTCGGGACCTGGGTCCACGATCACTGGGCCGATCGTCTGGCGCTCTCGGCCTCCCTGGCGGGGCTGCTCGGCCTCGACCCGGAGGCGGCCGCGAGCGGCGTGTCGCTCGCGGTGTTCCTGGACCGCACCCATCCGGAGGATCGGATCCGGATCGAGAGCTACCTGCACGCGGTCTCGGAGACCGGCGGCACCCTGGAGGCGGAGTTCCGCACCCGCGACACCCGCAAGGGCGTGCGGACCCTGCTGATGCGCGGCCGGATCGACCGCGATCCCACGGGCCGGACCCTGCAGGGCCGCGGCATCGCCATCGACCGGACCGAGACGCAGACCGCCAACCTCCTGCAGAGCGAGCGGGTCGTGAACCGGATGGCCGAGCACGTCATCGCCCTGCGCGACCTCGCCCAGGCCCTGCAGCGGCCGGTGCTGGTCGAGCGGATCGAGCACCTGATGATCGAGATCGGCTTCGAGCTCGCCCGCTTCCTGCCGGAGCCCGAGGACGAGCCACGCCACTGAGCCCGCCGGTGCGCGATTGATCGCGGCCGCGCCCGCAAGCTACGGTCCCGGAAAGACTTGACCGGGAGGACGCCCATGGCGCGCGACACGATCTACGACCGCGATCTCGACCGTGTGCCGGCCAACCACCAGCCGCTCACCCCCCTGCTCTATCTCGAGCGGGCGGCTCAGGTGTTTCCCGATCAGGTCGCCGTGATCCACGGGGGCCTGCGGCGCACCTACCGGGAGCTCTACGCCCGGTCCCGGCGCCTGGCCTCGGCGCTGGCGCGGCGCGGGCTCGGCCGCGGCGACACCGTGGCGGCCCTGCTCGCCAACACCCCCGAGATGATCGAGTGCCATTACGGCGTGCCGATGACCGGGGCGGTGCTCAATACCCTCAACACCCGCCTCGACGCCGCCGCGATCCGCTTCTGCCTCCAGCACGGCGAGGCCAAGGTGCTGATCACCGACCGGGAATTCGCCAGGACCGCCGCGGCGGCGCTGGAGGGGCTGGAGCCGAAGCCCTTCGTGATCGACGTCGACGACCCGGATTATGACGGGCCGGGGGCGCGGCTCGGGGAGACCGCGTACGAGGCCTTCCTGGCGCAGGGCGACCCGGCGCACGATTGGGCGCTGCCCGGCGACGAGTGGGACGCGATCACCCTGAACTACACGTCGGGCACGACCGGCGACCCGAAGGGCGTGGTCTACCACCACCGGGGGGCGGCGCTGCTGGCGCTCGGCAACGTCATCACCGGCGCGCTCGGGCAGCACCCGGTCTATCTCTGGACCCTGCCGATGTTCCACTGCAACGGCTGGTGCTTCCCCTGGACCCTGTCGATCGTGGCCGGCACCCATGTCTGCCTGCGCCAGGTCCGCGCGGAGGCGATGTACCGGCTGATGGCCGAGCACGGGGTCACGCATCTCTGCGGCGCGCCGATCGTGATGCAGATGCTGATCAACGCCCCCGATGCCGAGCGCCGGGACCTGCCCCGGCGGGTGGCGTTCTTCACCGCCGCGGCGCCCCCGCCCGAGGCGGTGCTGGCCGGGATGTCGGAGGCCGGGTTCGACGTGACCCACCTGTACGGCCTGACCGAGAGCTACGGCCCGGCGGTGGTCAATGCCTGGAACGCCGACTGGGACGCCCTGGCGGCGGACCAGCGGGCGGCCAAGAAGGCCCGCCAGGGGGTGCGCTACCCGGTTCTGGAGGCGCTGGACGTGCGCGACCCGGACACGATGGCGCCGGTGCCGGCCGACGGCACGACGATCGGCGAGGTGATGATGCGCGGCAACGTCGTGATGCGCGGCTACCTCAAGAACCCGAAGGCCACGCAGGCCGCGTTCCGGGGCGGCTGGTTCCGCACCGGCGACCTCGGGGTGAGGCACCCGGACGGCTACATCCAGCTCAAGGACCGCTCGAAGGACATCATCATCTCAGGGGGCGAGAACATCTCGTCGATCGAGGTGGAGGATGCCCTGTTCAAGCACCCGGCGGTGTCGGCCGCCGCGGTGGTGGCCAAGCCGGACGCGAAATGGGGCGAGACGCCCTGCGCCTTCGTCGAGCTGAAGCCGGGCGCCTCGCCCAGCGCCGACGAGCTGATCCAATGGTGCCGCGGCCGGCTGGCGGCCTATAAGCTGCCCCGCCACGTGATCTTCGGCGAGTTGCCGAAGACCTCCACGGGCAAGGTTCAGAAGTTCATCCTGCGCGAGCGGGCCCGCCAGGATGGGACCTGACGCGGAGCCGGTCAGGCCTGCGGGGGCTGCCGGCGCTCGGCGCGGACCGGCACGCGCACGGCCTTGGCGGCGCGCAGGTCGGAGGCGATCTGGGCGATGAAGGCCTGGATCGACACGAGGCTGAACAGGCTGATCGAAGCCACCAGGGCGGCGGAAACCAGGATCTTGGCGGTAGCGGGGTCCACGGCGTGACGTCCTTGACGTAGGTCTCGCCGCGGGCTGCCCGGGCGAGGGGCGCCGTCGAGGGCGCCCGCGATGAACCGAAGGTGGGCGTGCGGCCGCGGTTTCACCAGCGTCGCCGTGATGGGCCTGGCATGCGTGTGGGTTCGGGCTCTCGCGGAGCCGTTCCTGCGTCAACCGGAGGTGCTGGCCCAATGCTCCGTTTCCCGCAATAAGCCGGCCCGGTGCGGGGCGCGCACCGGGGGAGAGACGTATGGCCGGCAAGGGGCGCGCGAAGGGGCTCGCGAAGGGGTTCGCGGAAGGGGTTGCGGAGCGGATCGCGGGCGGCCTCCTGGTGGGGGCGCTCGCGGTTCAAGGCGCGATCCTGGCGGCGGCGCCGGTCCGGGCCCAGGCGCCAGCTCAGGACCCTGCCAACGAGCCGATCACCCGGGCGGGCTACGTCTATGTCGGCGGCCGCTACCAGAAGCTCGGCGACAAGACCGTGATGGTCGGCCAGATGTTCGTGCAGTCGCGCACGCCGGCCAAGATCACCCAGCCCTACCCGGTGGTGATGGTGCACGGCCTCGCCCAGACCGGGGTGAACTTCCTCGCCACCGCGGATGGCCGCCCGGGCTGGGTGCAGCGCTTCGTCGAGAAGGGCTACCAGGTCTACGTGGTCGATCAGGTCGGGCGCGGGCGCTCGGGCACCAACCCGGAGGTCTACGGCCCCTACGACCGGCTCGGCACCCGCAGCCTCGAGAAGACCTACACGGCGCCGGAGGTCTACGACCTGTTCCCGCAGGCCAAGCTCCACACGCAATGGCCGGGCGGCCCCGGCGTGCAGGGCAATGCCGCGTTCGACCAGTTCTTCGCCAGCCAGGTCCCGTTCCTGGCCAACGGCCAGCAGACCGAGGAGCTCGTCGACCCGGCCCTGGTGGCGCTGCTCGAAAAGATCGGGCCGGCGATCCTGCTCACCCACGGCCAGGGCGCCCTGTTCGGCTGGGCGGCCTCGGATGCGCGGCCAGACCTGGTGAAGGCCCATGTCAGCGTCGAGCCGAACGGGCCGCCCTTCTTCGACGTGCAGTTCCGCGGCGGCAAGGAGTTCTGGGAGAAGTCCGGCGACGGCCGCGCCCGCGCCTACGGGCTGACCCGGATGCCGCTGACCTTCGAGCCGCCGGTCAAGGCGCCGGAGGATCTGGTCGTGGCGCAGCAGCCCAAAGGGGCGGACAAGGGAGCGGACGGCCAGATCCGCTGCTGGCTGCAGGCCGAGCCGGCCCGGACCCTGCCGAACCTCGCCAAGGTGCCGGCCGTGGTGGTGACCGCCGAGGCCTCGTTCCACGCCACCTACGATGCCTGCACGGTCGCCTTCCTGACCCAGGCGGGCGCCAAGCCGGACGCGATCCGGCTGGCCGACCGGGGCCTGCGCGGCAACGGCCACATGGTGATGCTGGAGACCAACAGCGACGCCGTGGCGGATCTCGTGGCCGGCTGGATCGGGTCCCACGTGAAGTAGCCGCCCCGGCGCGGGCTGCGCTATCCGCGCCTCGTCCGAAGAGGTGTGAAACCGCAAGCCGGTGCGGGGTGAGCGGCGCGCTACCTCGCGGCCGTCCACAGGCGTCTGCACGGGCCCGGGCTCAGGCCGCGCCGCCGGGCAGGCGGGGCGCACCATCGCCGCGTGTTGAAACCGCAACAGCCCTCGCCTTCCGCGTGTGACCCGCTTGCGGCCAAGCCTGGCCGCACGTACTGCGTGTAGCGGAAAGCTGAACGAAAACAGCAGTTTATCACAATTCTAAAGAGCGGGGCAGCCCCGCCGGGATCGATCCCGGCGAACGCGGCCGGCTGTCCACGGCGTCGTACAGGGCTCAGGCAGATGAGAGTCGTTCACCCCCGTTCCGGCGCCCTGCGCGCGCTTCTCGCCGGCGCCTCCCTGGCGGTGCTGGCGCAGGCCGTGCCGGCGCAGGCCCAGGACGCGACGCCCCCGCGCCGGGGCGTCTCCCGCCCGCCGGCCGAGGGCAGCGTGCAGCTCGACGAGATCAGCGTCGAGAGCCGCGGCGGCGGCCCGGTCCAGGCGGCGCGCTCCACCGCGGCCTCGCGCGCCGTGGAGAGCCCGACCGGCCCGATCGACGGCTTCGTGGCGAAGCGCTCGAACACCGCGACGAAGACCAACACCCCGCTGATCGAGGCGCCGCAATCGATCACCGTGATCGGGCGCCAGCAGCTCGACGCCCAGAACGCTCAGACGCTGACCCAGGCGACCCAGTACGTGGCGGGCGCCTATGGCGGCGTGTTCGGCGCGGATTCGCGCATCGACTACCTGACCCTGCGCGGCTTCGTGGTCAGCGATTTCGGCATCTACCGGGACGGGCTGCAGCAGCTGAATTACGGCTTCGGCTACTTCAAGACCAACACGTTCGGGCTCGAGCGCATCGAGGTGCTGCGCGGCCCGGCCGCGGTGTTGTTCGGGGCCGGCAGCCCGGGCGGCATCGTCAACCAGGTGACCAAGCGTCCGACCCTCGACCCGTTCGGCTATGCCGAGGTCGGCGGCGGCTCGTTCGGCCAGAAATACGCCGCCTTCGATTTCGGCGGCCCGGCCGACCAGGAGGGCCACTGGTTCTACCGCCTGACCGGCTACGGCCGCCACGGCGGAACCCAGGTCGAGGGCGCCCCGGACGACAGCTTCTACATCGCGCCGGCGGTCACCTATAAGCCGGACGGGGCGACGCGCTTCACCTTCCTGTCGAGCTTCCAGCACGACAACACCGCGGTGACGTCGAACTTCCTGCCGTATTTCGGCACCGTGCGGCCCAACGCCTCCGGCCTGCGCATCCCGCGCTCGCTCAATGTCGGCGATGCCGGCTTCAACACCTTCCAGCGCGACCAGGCCTTCCTGGGCTACGAGTTCGAGCACGATTTCAACGAGACCTGGACCTTCCGGCAGAACCTCCGCTACTCGTTCCTCAAGAGCTTCCAGAACTCGGATATCGGCCAGCTCGGCTACAGCAACCCGGCCCAGACGCTGCTCGCCCGCTACCAGTTCCGGGACAGCGCCAAGGTCAACCTGTTCCAGGTCGACAACCAAGCCGAGGCGCGGTTCTTCGACGGGTACTTCCGTCACGACCTGCTGATGGGCCTGGACTACAAGGATTACCGCCTGAACGACAACCAGGCGTCGCTGTTCCCGGCGAGCGACCTGAACATCCTCGCCCCGGCCTACGGCCTGCCCACCGGGACGCCGTCGCCGTACCTGATCAATTCCGACGCATTCAAGCAGCTCGGCCTCTACCTGCAGGACCAGATCAAGATCACCGACCGGCTCACCCTGCTGGTCGGCGGCCGCCAGGATTTCGCCGACAACCGGGTGGTGGACAAGCTCAACAACGGCACGGGCAACAACGGCCGCAGCGACAACGGCACCACCTACCGCACGGCGCTGATCTACAATTTCGACAACGGGCTCGCCCCCTATGTCAGCTACTCGACCTCGTTCCAGCCGCTGATCGGCACCGGCCTCAACAACCAGACCTTCAAGCCCGAGACCGGCAAGCAGGTGGAGGGCGGCGTGAAGTTCGAGCCGCCCGGCCAGGGCTACTTCGTCACCCTGGCGGGCTTCGACATCCACCGCCAGAACGTGCTGACCGCCAATCCGATCAACCCGCTGTTCAACGCCCAGCTCGCCGAGGTCCGGTCCACGGGCTTCGAGGCGCAGCTCGTCGCGAGCCTGTTCGACGGCCTCAACGTGGCGGCCTCGTACACGATCTACGGGCTGACCAACGAGCGGGGCGGCCCGGACCTGATCGGCAAGGTCCCGGTCAACATCCCGGAGAACTTCGCCAACCTGTTCGTCGACTACACGATCCCGACCGGCGACCTGCGCGGCTTCGGCTTCGGCGGCGGCGTCCGCTATGTCGGCCGCTCCTTCGCGGATGTCGCCAACGCCTTCCGGGTGCCGGATTACGTGCTGTTCGACGCGCAGGTTCATTACGATTGGGAGCGCTGGCGCCTGCAGGTCAACGCGACGAATATCGGCGACCGCCGCTTCGTCTCGTCCTGCCAGACGACCACGTCCTGCTTCTACGGCGATGCCCGGCGGGTCCTGGCGAGCGTGAGCTACAAATGGTGAGGCACCCGCCTCGCCGGTCTTGAGAGCGCACGGGAACGTCGCGTTGTAAGCTTTTGATCCGAAAGAACTTTGATTGTGTCCCCTTAGGGCAGTGGGGGATGCTCCTGTTCCGGGTCCGGGAGCACCACGGACGCTTCCGCACTCACTCCGTCATCCCGGGGCGCCGCAGGCGAGCCCGGGATCCAGAGCCGCCGACAGCGCAAGGCTTTGACCAGACGGTGTTTCTGGATCCCGGGCTCCGCTGCGCGGCCCCGGGATGACGGATTTGTCGGCAGGACGACCCGTGTGAAGCCCCCATGTCGCCGTGCCAGCGGGACGCTCCACTGCCTGCTGCCAAGGCCTTGAAAGGACTGGGTTCGCCCGGTCCGGATCCCGTCAGCCCGCCACGGGCTGCGGCCCGGACAGGCGGGTCGGCAGGGTGTCGATGCGCAGGGACCGGCGCAGGCCCCGGGAGAGGGCGTCCACCGCCACGGTCACGCCGGCGGTGGCGGCGATCAGCACCACGGCGACGTCGAGGCGCAGCTCCGAGATCGCGGCGTCCACGTAGAAGCCCAAAGTCGTCACCCCCAGGATGCCGAAGATCGCGCTCTCGCGCAGGATCAGCTCCCAGCGGTAGAGCAGGTAGGCCAGGAACTGGCCGTAGAGGCGCGGCACCGTCTCGTAGGCGTAGAGGTTCAGCCCCGTGGGCGCGTCGGCCCGGTAGGGCAGCGCGTCGGCGTGCCGGCCCATCAGGTAGGCGACGATCCCGGCATTGTGCAGCGCCAGCGCGAGGATCGCCGGCAGCATCGAGGGGCCCAGCAGCTGCAGGCCGCAATAGGCCAGCATGTATTCCGGCGTGGAGCGCACCACCACGAGGAGCACGCGCCCGAGCGGCCGTCCGAGGGGCCCGGCGAAGCGCCGTGCGGTGAGCGGGAACAGGACCAGCGCCCCGAGCGCGGTCGCCGCCAGGGCGATCTGCGCCAGGATCAGGGTCTGGATCGTGCCCGGCAGGATCTGATCGGTGAGGATCGGGCGCAGCCAGGACCAGAGCCGCGCCCAGGTCTCGGGATCGGCGAGCGCGCCGCCGCGCAGGGGCGCCGGCACGATGTCGTGGCCGAGGAAGCGCGCGAGGCTCGCCCCGATGGCCGCGTTGCCGATCGCCGGGGGCAGGGCCAGGGGGGCGGCGGCGAGCAGGAGCGGCACGGTCCAGCCGCGGATCCAGAGCCGGCGGGTGCCGATCAGCCCGTAGAACACCAGGAGCAGCGCCCCGGCCTCGGCATAGCGGCCCTGGCGGAAGGCGGATTCGAGGTAGAAGCCCATGGTCGGCAGGCCGATGAAGCCAAGCACCAGGCTGGAGCGCAGGCCGCATTCGAGCCGGTAGAGGGTGTAGTCGCGCAGCCGCCCGGCCACCTCGGGCAGGCGCGCGTAGAGGAAGGCCGAGACCGCGCCCGTGCCCGCGGGCAGCACCCGGAGCGCGGCGAGGTCGGCCTCCTCGATGATCTCGGCATAGACCTTGGCGCAGATGCCCGCGTAGGGCAGCGCGATGGCGAGAACGCCGGTCGTGGCCGAGAGGCCGAAGACCTGCATCAGCAGCAGCGCCCAGAACAGCTCGTGCACGGCGCGCAGGCCCGCGCAGGCGAGCCGCACGGTCCGCGAGCGGGCGAACGGGATCGCCAGCAGCAGGCCGCTCCCGGCCCCGAGCCCGACGCCGAGCACCGCGAAGGCCACCGTGTAGACGACGCTCCAGCCCTCCACCGACGGGAAGTCCGGCCGGACCAGGCCGTCGAGCAGGCGGGCGAGGTCGGCGAAGGGGTGCAGGGTGGTGACGTGCAGATCCGCGACCAGCAGGCCCGCCAGCGCGGCCGCCAGGAACCAGCGGCTCACCGCCGCGTAGCCGGGCCGCGGCACGGCGAGCCGCATCAGGCGGCCTCGTAGAAGGGGCGCAGCCGTTCCGGATCGAGCGCCTGGGCCGGCGCGTCGAGGACGATCCGGCCGGCCTCCAGCACCACGATCCGGTCGGTCTGGGCGAGGGCCAGGGCTACGTCGTGGAGCGCCAGGATCAGGGTCTCGTGGCTCGCCGCCATCTCGGCCAGCACCCGGGCGCCCTGCTGGCGGTCCAGGGCCGAGACCGGCTCGTCGCCCACCAGGATCGGCCGGCCGTTATAGAGGGCGCGGGCCACCGAGACGCGCTGCTGCTGGCCGCCGGAGAGCTCCCCGGCCTTCGCCCAGAGCGTGTCCGCCAGCCCGACCCGGTCGAGGATCCCTTGCACGGCGGCGATGTCGGCCTTGGCCGGGCGGACCAGATTGCGCAGGTTGTGCAGGGTCGAGCGCTGGTCGAGCCGGCCCATATAGACGTTGTGGAACACCGACAGGGTCCGAACCAGGGCGGCGGCCTGCGGCACCAGCGCGACTTTTTCGGGCGCCTGCGCCTGGATCAGCCCGATCAGCGTCGACTTGCCGGCGCCGGAGCGGCCCATCAGGGCGACGCGCTCGCCCCTCTGCACCGTCAGGTCGATGCCCGACAGGACCGTGCGGCCGCCATAGGCGGCGGAGGCGTTCGCCAGGAGGATCGCCGTCCGGGACCCGTCGGGCACCGCCTCAATCCAGCAGGCCGGTGGAGCGGCCGACCTCGACCAGGGGCTCGTAGGCGGCGTTGGTGACCGGGATGAACTTCGAGCGCCCGAACGGCTCCAGGATCGCCGGGTCGGTGACGCCGACGAGGGCGTCCTTGAGTTTCTCGGTGAAGCCGGGGCCGTAGGTCCGGTCCACGTCGCCCCGGACGGTCCATTGGTAGTCCGGGAAGGTCGGGCTCTCCCAGATCACCGACACCGCTTTGGGGTCGACCTTGCCGGCCTTCGTGTCGAGGTCCCAGACCGAGTAGTCGACGGCGCCGACCGCGAAGGCGCCGGACTGCACCAGCTGGATCGTGCGGCTGTGGTCGCCGGAGAATCCGACCCGGGCAAACACCTGATCTGGATTCTTCCCCGGGAAGGCCTGGCGGATGAAGTATTCCGGCATCAGCCGCCCGGAGGTCGAGGCCCGGGCGCCGAACGTGAAGGTCTTGCCGGCAATGGCCTGCGGGAAACCCTTGCTGGGCTCCAGCCCGCTCTCGGCATGGGCGATCAGGTAGGTCTTGAACGCCGCGTCCTCGGCGCCCTGGGCGATCGCCTGGGAGCCCGGCACGGCGCGGCGCGCCTGGACCCCGGTGAAGCCGCCGAACCAGGCGAGCTGCACCTGGCCGTTGGTGAAGGCGGTCACCGCCGCCGGGTAGCTCTTGACCGGGATGTAGCGCACCGGGACGCCGAGCTTGGCCTCGAGATAGGTCGCGACCTTGCCGAAGCGCTCGACCAGACGGCTCTCGTCCTGGTCGGGGATGCCGGTGAACACGAGGGGCGGGACCGGCTTGGTCGGCTGGGCCTGCGCGGCCGTGCCGAGCGCGAGCGAAACCAATCCCAGGGCGAACCGCCCCACCCGTCCCAGTCCCGGCATGGATCCTCCACCGCATCGCGCCCGCGTCCGGCGCGCCTCGTGCGGTGCCCTGGATATCGGATTCAAGACGATGCGCCAGAGCTTTGATGGCGCCCCCGTGTTCCGAGAACCAGAGGCCGTCGTTCGGTACGCGGCTCCGGCGGCCGAGATCTTCGGGCGCCGGTCATCCGGCCCTCGTGCCTGCCCGCAGGACGTGCAGGCACGGGGCGAGACGATCAGCGGTAATGGCGGCGCATCATGTGGTGGCGGTGGTGCCGGCGCATCATGTGATGGCGGCTGCGCATCACGCCCCGGGAGGTCATCCGGGCGCCGCGGTGCATGCCGCCGAAATTGCTGTTGCCGGTGGCGGCGGCGTTCCGGTCGAGGCCGTCGCCGGGGGCCGCGAGACTCGGGCTGGCGGCGCCGAGGACGAGGCCGAGCGCGAGGGTCGCGCCGAGGAGGATCTTGTTCATGGGGTGATCGGACTTTCCGCGACCCTGCGCCGCGCCGATCCGAACGGATCAGCCGCGCGCTTGTTCCGGGACGCCCCGGGCCTCGGGCGTCTCCACCACGGCGAACAGGGCGGGCTGGGCATCGCGCGCATCCGGCACCGGGACGGCCCGGATGCGGGGCGGCAGCGGCCCCCCGAGCAGGTCCAGGAAATCCCCCGAGGCGGCGATCCCGATCTCGGCCGCCTTGGCCCGGGCCTCCAGGCGCGACAGGGCGTTCATGGCCGGGCCCAGCACCGTGTACTCGGCCCGCACCCCGTCATCGAACACGCCGACCAGAAGGTCGCCGGCATGCAGGGCGACCACGACCCGCAAGGTGAACAGCCCCTCCTTCTCCCGCGCTTCGTTGAGGGCGGCGATGCGGTCCTGGAGCGACAGGGCGCAGGCGAGCGCCGCCCGGGCCTGCGCCCGGGGGCGGCCGACCACGAACTGCACCAGCACCGCGTCGCCGACATACTTGTCCACGAGGCCGCCCTGCTCGGCCACCGCGGCCTGGGCGGCGGCCCGGACGGCGAGCAGGGCCGTCACCATCGCCTCGGGCGGGTGCTCCCGGCTCAGCCGCGAGAAGCCGCGGATGTCGAGGACCATCAGGCAGGCGTGGCGCCGGTGGATGCCCATGGCGGCGTCCGCGTCCTCGGCGGCGAGGTCGAGGGCGACCGTGTCGGGCACGAACCGGGCGAGCTGGGCGCGCTCGTGCTCCATGCGCAGGGCCCGGGTGACGGCGTCGCGCAGGCGGACCACGCCGTCGATCACCAGCAGGCCGGCCGCCACGAAGGTGGCGAGCCCGGTGATCTGCGCGGTCGGGAAGGAATCCGGCCCCGGGAACAGGTCCGGCCAGGCCAGCCCGACCAGGAAGGTTGCGGTCCAGCAGGCGGTCACCACCCCGCAGAACAGCAGGGTCTGGGCGACCCGCATGCTCAGGCCGGTCTGGAGCAGGAGCAGGAAGGCCGGCAGGCGGCTCACCGCGTCGGCGCCGAGGCCGGCCCCACCGCCGGCCAGCATGTGCTCGATGATCACGTAGACGGCGAGCCCAGCATTGAGCAGCGTCCCGGCCCAGCTATAGGCCGCCGCCGCGGGGCCCCCGCCCCGCTCGCCCAGCCCGAACCAGATCGTGCCGACGCCGTAGAGGCCGAGGATGAACCAGTGGCTCAGGGCGTGCAGCGAGCCGTCATAGGCCTGGGCCGCCATCAGCAGCACCAGCACGATCACGATCCGCAGCCCGAGCAGCCGCAGGCCGCCGCCCGCCTGCATGGCGCGCAGGACCGCGGCGTCGTCCTCGGCCACCTCCGCCTTGCGCGCAGTGCGGTCCCGGGCGCTCAGCGCGGCGGGGAGCGGCGGGGTCCGGGCACCGCCCGAGGCCATCACGCCCCCCGGTCGAGACGCCGGGCCGCGCTGAACCGGTTGAGGAAGCGCGGCTCCTTCTCGGGGGCGATCCGGATCGCGAGGTGCAGGGTGCCGTCGGCCTCGGCGCGCCGGTCGAGGATCTCGGCGTTCTCGTAGAGCCAGTTGAGCGCCGCCCCGTCCTCGGGCGGCAGCGACACCGCGAAGCTCGCCCGGTGGCGGCCGATCCGCGCCTCGATCCGGGCGGTGAGCGCGGCGAGCCCCTCCCCGGTCAGCGCCGAGACCAGGACCGGCGCGTCGCTGTCGCGGTCGTTGCGGGCCTTGGACTGGCCGCTGAGATTCATCAGCCGGGTCCGCTCGTCGTCATCCAGGAGGTCGGACTTGTTCCAGACCTCGATGATCCGCTCGGCCGTGGTCTCGATGCCGAGCTCGCGCAGCACCTCGCCGACATCCTCGGCCTGGGCCTCGGAATCGACGTGGCTGACGTCGCGCACGTGCAGGAGCACGTCGGCCTCGATCGCGTCCTCCAGGGTCGCCCGGAACGCCGCGATCAGCGGGGTCGGCAGGTCGGAGATGAAGCCCACCGTGTCGGACAGGATCACGGTCTCGCCGTGGGGCAGCTTGGTCGCCCGGGCGGTGGGGTCGAGGGTGGCGAACAGCATGTCCTTGGCGGTGACCTCGGCCCGGGTCAGGGTGTTGAACAGGCTCGATTTTCCGGCATTGGTGTAGCCCACCAGGGCGACGATCGGATAGGGCACCCGGGCGCGGCTCTGCCGGTGCAGGCCGCGGGTCCGCACCACCGCGTCGAGGTCGCGCTCGATCCGGGTCATGCGCTCCTGGATCATGCGCCGGTCGGCCTCGATCTGGGTCTCGCCGGGGCCGCCCAGGAAGCCGAAGCCGCCGCGCTGCCGCTCCAGGTGGGTCCAAGACCGGACCAGCCGCGACTTCTGGTAGGCGAGGTGCGCGTGCTCGACCTGGAGCGTGCCCTCCCGGGTCGAGGCGCGGCGCCCGAAGATCTCCAGGATCAGGCCGGTGCGGTCGATGACCTTGGCGCCCCATTCCTTCTCGAGGTTGCGCTGCTGCACCGGCGAGAGCGCGCAATCCATCACCACGAGGCCGATCTCGCGGGCGCGGATCAGCCCGGCGATCTCCTCGACCCGGCCCTTGCCGAGATAGGTCGAGGGGCGGATGCGCGGCAGGCTGATGGCCAGGCTCTCGACCACGTCGAGCTCGATGGCGGCGGCGAGCCCGGTGGCCTCGTCGAGGCGCGCCTCCACGGAGCGGGTCGGATGGGCGGCGCCGTTGCCCGGCACCCCCGGCCCGTGCGCGCCGCGCGCCAGGTACGGCCCGATCACCAGGGTATGGGTCGCCGCGGCGATCTCGCCCTCGGGCGCGGCCTGTGCCTGGAGCCGGGCCTCGCCGGACGTCAGCGTCTCGCTCATGCAACCTTTAACGCCGCCCGCGCGCGGGCGGCTTCGTTCGAGAAGTCGGATTGTCCGAGATGGGGATTGGGCGGGGCCGGGCCAAGATGCCGGGATTCAAGAGGTTGGGATCGGAGCGATCGGAATCCGGAGGCCCGCTCGGCTCGATCTCTCCCACCCGCGCCCCTATCCGGAGATCTCGAAGGAGCCCTCCAGCCGGCCGCGCGATCCCCGGAAGCCTCCTTCGAGGCCGCTAACGCAGCACCTCAGGATGAGGGGGAGATCGCGATAGGGTTGGGATTCGCCGCCCGCTTCCGGCGAATCGCGGCCTCAGAGAGCGCGAGCCGATCGCCTCTCAACAGATCACGCCTTCTCGGCGGTCTCGTCCGGCTCGAACAGCTGCACCGGGTGGC
This sequence comes from Methylobacterium sp. GXF4, assembly GCF_000272495.1. Taxonomy (NCBI): domain Bacteria; kingdom Pseudomonadati; phylum Pseudomonadota; class Alphaproteobacteria; order Hyphomicrobiales; family Methylobacteriaceae; genus Methylobacterium; species Methylobacterium sp. GXF4. Next base: position 25,158 of record NZ_AKFK01000057.1, read on the forward strand.
CCGGCATGATCGTCGAGATCGCGTGCTTGTAGACCAGCTGCGAGTGGCCGTCCCGGCGCAGCAGCACGCAGAAATTGTCGAACCAGGTGACCACGCCCTGGAGCTTGACGCCGTTGACGAGGAAGATGGTCAGCGGGATCTTGTTCTTGCGGACATGATTGAGGAACGTGTCCTGAAGGTTCTGTGCGCGTTCGCCCGCCATCTTCTTTGCCTTCTTGTTGTCCCGGCGCGAAAGGCCCGGGTTGGGTACGCAACGTTGGGTCCGTCACGCGCGGGATCGTCCGATCATCCCGCCCGGACCGGATATACAGCATGACCGCGTGAAAGCGTGGGGGCAAGCAAGGCCCGCGCCCGCCGATCCGTAACGGATCGGCGCCTCTTTCACGGTCTGCGCCGAGACTGCGCCTGCAAAAACCCGGCCGCTCCGGATGGCTACGGGCCGATGCCGAGGGACTTCAGCTTGCGGTGCAGCGCCGAGCGCTCCATGCCGATGAACTCGGCCGTGCGCGAGATGTTGCCCGAGAACCGCGCGATCTGCGCCACGAGGTATTCGCGCTCGAAGATCTCGCGGGCCTCGCGCAGCGCCAGGCTCATCAGCTTCTCGCCGCCCGCGCCCCCCGGGGTGGTCGGCACCAGGGCGCCGATCTCGGAGGGCAGCATCTCGGACGTGACCTCCTGCTCCGGGTCGGCCTGGGTCAGGATCATCAGCCGCTCGACGTTGTTCTTGAGCTGGCGGACGTTGCCCGGCCAATTGTGCGACTGGAGCACCGCCATCGCGTCCTCGGCGATGACCCGCTTGGGCAGGCCGGTCTGGGACGAGATGTTGTCCATGAAGAACTGGATCAGCTCGGGCACGTCCTCCCGGCGCTCGGACAGGGCCGGCACCCGGATCGGCACCACCGAGAGCCGGTGGAACAGGTCCTCGCGGAACCGGCCCGCGGCGATCTCTTCCTGCAGGTCCCGGGACGAGGACGAGATGATGCGCACGTCGACATGCACCCGGGTGGTGCCGCCGACCCGTTGAAAATTCTGGTCGACGAGGACGCGCAGGATCCGGTTCTGGGTCTCGCGGGGCATGTCGGCGACCTCGTCGAGGTAGAGGGTGCCGCCATGGGCCTCCTCCAGGGCGCCGACCCGCCGGCCGGACTCGCCCTCGACCCCGAACAGCTCCGCCTCCATCGTCTCGGGCAGGATCGCGGCCGCGTTGAGCAGCACGAAGGGGCCGTTCGCGCGCGCCGAGGCCTTGTGCAGGCTGCGCGCGGCGAGCTCCTTGCCGGAGCCCAGCGCCCCGGTGATCATCACTCGGGCGTTGGTCGGCGCCACCCGGTCGATGGTCTGGCGCAGCTGGTTGATCGCCAGCGAGCCGCCGACGATGCGGTTGGGATTGCCCGAGCGCGCCGTCAGGTCGCGGACCTCGCGCCGGAGCCGGGAGGCTTCCAGCGCGCGCTCGGCCACCAGGATCAGCCGGTCGGCCTTGAACGGCTTCTCGATGAAGTCGTAGGCGCCCGCCTTGATGGCCGAGACCGCGGTCTCGATGTTGCCGTGGCCCGAGATCATCACCACCGGCAGGTCGGGATTGGCCGCCTTGATCAGGTCGAGCACCTGCAGGCCGTCGAGGCGCGAGCCCTGCAGCCAGATGTCCAGGAACACCAGGTGCGGCCGGCGCGCCTCGATGGCGGCGAGCGCCTCGTCGGAGCCGCCGGCCGTGCGGCAGCGGTGGCCCTCGTCGTCGAGGATGCCCGCCACGAGGTCGCGGATGTCGGCCTCGTCGTCGACAATCAGGATATCGGCGCTCATGCGTGCATCTCCGCGATCCGGGGGGCCGTCGGTGCGGCGCCCTTCTCCTCTGTCGTGACGGGACTGGTCTGCGGGCCCGAGGCGGACGGCTCGGGCCCGTGCTCGCGCGGGACCCGCATCTGAACCTGCCCACCACGGCCGGCGGGATTGTCGTTCAACGCGATCCCGCCGCCGTGCTCCTCAAGCACCTTGCTGACGATAGCAAGCCCCAGCCCCGTGCCACCCTCGCGTGTGGTCATGTAGGGCTCGAGCAGCCGCTGGCGCCCCTCCACCGGAAAACCCTTGCCGTTGTCGGTGACCGTGATCACCGCGAAACCGTCCTCGACCGCCAGGCTCAGGGCGATCTTGCCCTTGCCGAGCTCGGCCGGCGGCACCTCGGCCACCGCCTCGACGGCGTTCTTCAGGATGTTGGTGATCACCTGGCTGAGCAGCCGGATGTCGAAGGCCGCCACGATCTTCTCCGCGCTGCCGGCGCCGCCCTGCGCCGAGAACGCGAAATCGATGTCCGGATGCGCCACGCGCATCATGAACAGGTTCTGCTTGGCGATCTCGGTCAGGTCGTTCGGGGCGATGGCGGGCTTGGGCATCCGCGCGAAGGCCGAGAACTCGTCGACCATGCGCTTGATCTCGTCCACCTGGCGCACGATCGTGGCGGTGCACTGGTCGAACACCTCCTTGTCGGCGGTGATGACCTTGCCGTACTTGCGCCGGATGCGCTCGGCGGAGAGCTGGATCGGGGTCAGGGGGTTCTTGATCTCGTGGGCGATGCGGCGGGCGACGTCGCCCCAGGCGGAGCTGCGCTGCGCCTGGACGAGGTCGGTGATGTCGTCAAGGGTCACCACCGAGCCGCGGGAGGTCCCCTGGGCCTGCTCGCTCGTGACCCGCACCGTCACGGTGCGCTCGCCCCGGGACCGGGTGAGCTGGAGCTGCTGCTGCTGGAGGGCGCGCGGTCGGCTCTCGCTCTCGGCGAGCACGGGGGCGAGCTCCGGTACCGCCCGGGCCAGCGGCTGGCCGATCAGGGCCTCGCTCTCCAGGTCGAGCATCCGCTCGGCGGCCGGGTTGGCGATGGTGACGAAGCCCGCCGCGTCGAGGCCGATCACCCCGGGCGAGACCCCCGACAGCACGGCCTCCGTGAACCGGCGGCGGGTGTCGATCAGGTCGTTGGCGGCGATCAGCCCGGTATGCTGGCGGCGCAGCTCCTGCGTCATCTTGTTGAAGCTCTCGCCGAGATGGGCCAGGTCGCCGCTGGTCTTCTTGGTCGGCACCTGGGCGTAGAAGTTGCCCGACGCGACCTGGTCGGCGGCGTTGATCAGCCGCCGGATCGGCGCCACGAACCGGTTGGCGAAGTTCATCCCGAACCACACCGCCGAGAGCAGCGCGATCAGGGCGATCAGCAGGAAGACCGACGCGAAGGTGATCTGGATCGAGCGCCGGAGCGAATCGTAGGTCAGGTACTCGGCCGCCGCCGCCCGCGACACGCCCGGGAAGTCGATGGCGAGCTGGCTGACCTCCCGCTGCACCATCAGCACCGCGTCGTCGTAGGCCGGCATCCGCAGGAGCGCTGCGAAGACCCGCCCCTCCGAGGGCAGCAGGCAGATCGGGTCGGTGGAGGTCGCCGCCTCCTCGAAGGCCGCCGCCGAGGGCAGCCGGACCTGCTTGAGCACGTCGATCTTGGCGCGGGCGACCACGTCGGTCGGCCCGCGCATGATCTGCGCCACCGGCAGGCCGAGATTGGTCGCCCGGGTGGTCAGGAAGTTCTCGAACCAGGCCCGGTCCCGGTCGAAATTCGGGCGCGCCCGGGTCAGGTCGTCCACCAGGATGCGGATCTCCCGAGCCAGCGACTGGCACTGGTTCTCCTGGTAGGCGTCGGCCACCTCGACGGATTTGAGCACCACGTCGCGGACCCGGTCGGTGAAGCCCAGCGACAGGCCCCGGTCGATGGTCACCGACGCCACCACGGCGAGCAGCACGGTGGGCAGGATCGCGATCAGCGAGAACAGGCCGACGATGCGCGAGTGCAGCCGGGCCACCGCCGCGTTGGCCTTGCGGGCGTGCAGGAAGACCCGCGCCTCCCAGGCGATCACGAAGACGAGCCCGAGCACCAGGGCGGCGTTGATGCCGAGCAGCGTGACGCCGTAGGCCGGCGTCGGCGTCACCCGGATCACCCCGGCCAGGATCAGGAAGGTCGCCAGCGCCGAGACCAGCGCGGTCACCACCACGGCGGCGCCGATCCAGCCCGGCCCGCGCGGCCCCGGCCGCAGCGACTCCGCGAGCGGCGTGCCCGGGTCCGGATCCGACGAGAATTCCGACGCCGCTTCCTGTGTCGCGGTTTCCTGGGCAACGGCCTCTGGCGCAACGGCCTCTTGGCCGGCGCCCTGCACGGTCTCCTCGGCCGGCGGCCTCGACCCCTCGCCCGCCCCCTCGGCCACCGGCTCGGCGGACGAACGGGCAGCCCCCTCGGGGTCCGGCGCAGGGCCTTCCACAGGCGGTGAGCGTCGCAGGAACGGCATGACTGGTGCAGGGCCACAACAGTGTGGCGGAATTAATACGAGTCGCGGCGCCGGAGAGGTGGCTGGTGGTCCATTCGGCGCCGGTATCTTGTGCCGGCTCAGTGTGAGCGGCGGCGCTTCCGCAGGGGTGGCTCCAGGCGAATGGTCGTCACCGGCACCGCGAACCGGAGTGGCTGCCATACAGGCTGAGCCTTTGGATGCGGCAGATGCGCAATCGCGGCGCATCGGTTCGGGCGTGAACAAGGCCGCGAGTCACGTCGACCGCGCACAGACCGTTGGGGAACGCTCATCTGCGGGTGGCCCTCGGTTATTCTTGCGTGGCAGTCTAGATTGGGCTGCACGGCGAGCTTTGCGGGCGATTGAGGCATGAGCGACGGGTTTCTGTCCGCTGCCATCATAACCCCGCTGATGCTCGCGGCGACCGCCGGCTTCGTCGACTGGTTCACGAGCCGGCAGGATCGGCGCGATGCTTCGGAGCACGAGCGCTAGGATTTCGGCACCGTTCTTAAGGCGGGTGCTTCAGATCAGCGCATCGCGGGCGAGGCCGCGTTCGGACGCGCCTGGTTTTCGCGCCGTTGCGACCGTGGCGACGACGTCCATCCCTTGACCCCGCCGGCACGGCCCCGTACCCCCGCCCGTGGAGGCGAACGGGGTCTGGTGGCCCCCCTGGTCTTCAAAACCAGTGGTACGCCAACAGCGTACGGTGGGTTCGATTCCCATCCGCTTCCGCCAAGCCCCGCAGCCTCCGAGCATGCATCCCCGTCGCGTCGTAACGGGCGCGGCCGATGCCGCCTTGCGCGTGTCGCGCCTGAGTGGTCCGCTCCGGATGAGGCGCTCGCAGAAGTGCGCCCGCCGATCCGGAGGAGACCCGCCATGCTGTCACGCCGGCAAACGCTCGCCCTGGCTCTGGCCAACGGCCTCGCCTTGACCGACAGAACGGCCCTGGCCGCGGGAGAGGCCGCCGCGCCGACCGTCAAGAGCCCGGTCTCGTTCGCGGTCCCGCCGGGGGCGTGCGACTGCCACGTCCACGTCATCCCCGATCCGGCCAGGTTCCCGTTCTGGGCGGGGCGCGGCTACACCCCGCCGGTCGATCCGCCCGAGAGCCTGCTCGCCCTCCAGCACGCGCTCAAGCTCGACCGCGTGGTGATCGTGACGCCCAGCGTCTACGGCACCGACAACGCGGCCACCCTCGACGGATTGCGCCTGCTCGGATCCCGGCGCGCCCGCGGCGTGGCGGTGATCGGCCCCGGGACCGGCCCGGCCGAGCTCGACGCGCTGGCTGCGGCCGGCATCCGCGGCATCCGGGTCAACCTGGAACAGGCCGGCGTGTTCGATCCGGCGGCCTCCGCCAAGGCCCTGGCGAGCGCGGTCCAGCAGATCGGGCAGCGGCCCTGGCACCTCCAGGTCTATGCCCGCCTGTCGGTCATCGGCCCGCTGAAGCCGCAGCTGGCCGCCCTGCCGGTGCCGGTGGTGTTCGACCATTTCGCCGGCGCGCAGGCGGCTCTCGGACCCGACCAGCCGGGCTTCGGCGACGTGCTCGACCTCGTGCGCGGCGGCCAGGCCTGGGTGAAGCTGTCGGGTGCCTATCGCGCCTCGACCCGGGCGCCCGACTATCCCGACGTGGCGCCGCTCGCCCGGGCCCTGGTGGCGGCGAACCCGGAGCGGCTGGTCTGGGGCAGCGACTGGCCGCACCCGGACAGCACGCCGAAACCGGGCCGCAAGCCGACGGATCTCGCCCCCGCGCAGGATATCGACGACGGCCGCCTGCTCGACCTGCTCGCCGCCTGGGTGCCCGAGCGCGCCGCCCGTGACAGGATCCTTGTCGAGAATCCCAAGCGGTTGTACGACTTCTGAGCGAAATATCGGCCCAGCGGACGCGCGCGGACCGGGAATCCGGTCCCTGGACTCGCTGCCGCGCTCGCCCGGGAGATCGCCCATGCAGGGTCTGGCACGTCTCGGCCTGCCCGCCGCCGCGGATTGCGCGTCCGGCCGATCACGCTCCGCGCGCGGGGCGCTCGTCCTGCTGACCGCCGCCGCCGTCCTGGGCGCCGCCGCCCTCGCGGCCCGGGCCCCCGGCGCCGCCCTCGATCCCGATCTGGTGCGGGTGCTCCGCTTCATGGCGCTGATCAAGGGCGGGTTCGCGCTGGCGGCCTTCGCGGCCTGCTTCTGGCGCCTCGCCCGGCCGGCCGGCCCGTGGCGCATGCCGGTCTACGTCGTTGGGCCGCCGCTCATCGCGGCGGGCGCGATCGGGCTCTGGTCCGTCCAGGCCCTCCCGATCGCGGCGGCGGGCCTGCATCTCGGCCTGCTCGCTCTGCTGGCGGCCGCGCTGACCGACCCCCGATTCCTGCCCGACCTGGCGCGCCTCGGCCGGGGCGGAACGGCGGACCGCCCGATCCGTTTCCCCGAAACCCGCTCGATGCGCCGGGCGCTGCCGCATCGAACCGCCCCGACCCGTTCCCCATGATCGACACGCTGTTCCCCCTCCTCCCGCCCGGCGCGCAGGCGGCCCTGCGCAGGCTCGCCGCCCGCTGGCCGTCGCGCCCCGCCCGCGCGGAGCCGGTGGTCCGGCTCGACCACGATCCGCGCCCCGGCCCGATGAAGCCGCTGCTCCCGCCGGCCGCGATCAACGACAACCCGCTGCAGGCCGTCCACGAGGCGGTGGAGCGGGACCTGCGCGCCAGCGGCCATCTGCGCTGAGACCGTTTTCGGGTCTGAACGCGATCAACGTGAGCATTTGGGGGGGGCGGGTTTCGACCCAACGCAGTCGTTTATGCCTGACTGTGCCGTTCCCGAACGCGGACAAACGGTCCGCGGTTGCTATGGTCGTATTGCGCCCAGGCTCATTCGGCCGGTTGAACCCCACCTGAATTTCCTGAGGTTGCATCGGCGGCGGGCCTGTCAGCGCCAAACAGCCGCTCGAAGGCGACGTAGAAGGTCGGGGTGATGAAAAGGGTGATGAAGGTCGCGACGATCAGGCCGCCGATCACCACCGTGCCCATGGAGACGCGAGCATTGGCTCCCGCGCCGCTGGCGATGGCGAGCGGGATCGAGCCCATGATGAATGCGAAGGAAGTCATGAGGATCGGGCGCATCCGCAGGCGCGCCGCGTCCTGGGCCGCCTTGAGGGCGTCCTCGCCCTGCCGGCGCAGATCCTCGGCGAAAGAGACGAGCAGGATCGAGTTCTTGGCCGCCAGCCCTACGAGGAGCAGGAGGCCGATCTGCCCGAAGATGTCGAGGGCGAGCCCTCGCAGCGCCAGCGACCCCACGGCGCCGAAGATCGCAATCGGCGTGGCGAGCAGGATCACGAAGGGCAGGCGCAAGGACTCGTACTGCCCGGCGAGCAAGAGGAAGATCATCAGCACGCCGAGGCCGAAGATCAGCGGCGCGAAGCCGCCCGCGACCTTCTCCTGGTAGGCAACGTCGGTCCATTCCACGGCGAAATCGCTGGGAAGGCTGCCCTTAGCCAGAGCCTCGACCTCCTTGAGCACGGTCCCCGAACTCGCGTTCCCGGCCACCTCGATCGCCACTTCGATGGCGGGATAGGTGTTGTAGGACAGGACCGCGGTCGGGCCGGTGGTGAACTCCGCCCGTACCAGCGAGCCAAGGCGCACGGGCTCCCCTTTTCCGTTCAGCACCGGTAGAGCTTCGAGGTCCTGGATCGTGCGGCGGCCCACGGCCTCGCTCTGCACGTAGACCTGGTAGACGAAGCCGAACCTATTGAAGAGGTTCACGAAGCTCGACCCGGCATAGGTCCCCAACGCGTCGAACAGGTTTTGGAGCGGTACGCCGAGCTGCTCGGCCTTAGCCCGGTCGATCTCCAGCTTGATCTGCGGCACGCCGTAGCTCGTGGTCGGGAGCGCCTGGGCGATGTTCGGACTCTTCGTCATCGCGTCGATGAAGCGCTGCGCCGCCTGGGCCAGCTTGAGGCCGCCAGTACCGCTTCGGTCCTGGATCTCCAGCGTCAGGCCGCTGCGGGTGCCAAGCCCCGGCAGGGGCGAGGGGTTCACCACCCGCACCTTCCCGTCCGGATCGTGCCGGAACGCCTTCTGCACACGGGCGATGATGTCGTCCGCCGAGGCCGCGCGCTCGCCCCAGGGCTTCAGCACCGGGATCTGAAAGCCGTAGAACGGCGCCACCGCGTCGGCGAGGATGCTGCGCCCCACAACGCCGATCGTATGGTCCGCCTCGGGCATGTCCCGCAGGGTCTTGCCCAGGCGCTCGACCATCGCGTCCGTCCGGGCGACCGAGGCGCCTTTCGGCAAGGCGACGTCGGCGAAGAAGTAGCCCTGGTCCTCGTTCGGGACAAAGCCGGTCGGGCGCTGCATCACGAGAAGGACGGTGAGCGCCGCGAAGGCGAGGAAGGCCACGCCGACGATCACGAGGTGACGGCTCAGCGCGCCGATCACCCGGGTCAGGACGTTCGCGCTCGCATCCAGCGTGCGGTTGAACCAGCGGAGCGGGGCCTTCCACCTGCTCTCGCGCCGGTCCGACCCTTCGGGCCGGTGCTTCAGGATCAGGCCGCAGAGCGCCGGGGTGAGGGTCAGGGAGACCACCGCCGAGATCGTCACGGAGATCGCGATGGTGAGGGCGAACTGGTTGTAGAGCTGGCCGGTGAGTCCGGGGATGAAAGCCACCGGCACGAACAGGGCCGCCAGCACCAGGGTGGTGGCGATGACCGGGGCCGCCACCTCATTCACCGCCTCGCGGGACGCCGCGCGGGGCTCCATTCCCTCGTCCATCAGCCGCTCGGTGTTCTCCACCACGATGATGGCATCGTCGACCACAAGGCCGACCGCCAGCACCATGCCGAGCAGGCTCAACGTGTTGAAGGAGAATCCAAGTAGGGCCATCGGCCCGAAGGTGCCCACCAGCGCCACGGGGACGGCGATAGAGGGGATGAGCGTCGCCCGCCAGTTCTGCAGGAACAGGTAGGTGACGACGATGACGAGGACGAGCGCCTCGAACAGGGTGTGCACCACCTCGGTGATCGCCTCGCGGACGAATTCGGTCCGGTCCAGGGCGATCTTGTACTTGAGGCCCGGCGGGAAGCGTCGGGCGAGTTCCTCCATCGTGGACTTCACCCCGTCCATGACCTGAACCGCGTTGGCGCCGGGCGTCTGATAGAGGCCGAGCGTCGCAGAGGGTTTCCCGTCGAAGCTGGAGCGGACGCCGTACTGCTCCGAGCCGAGCTCCACCCGCGCCACGTCCCGCACCCGTACCACCGACCCGTCTGGGTTGGCCCGCAGCAGGATATTGGCGAATTCCTGCGGCTGGCTCAGCCGTCCTTGCGTGACCACCTGCAACTCGAAGGGGGTTGGCTTGCCGTCGGTCGGCGGCTTGCCAAGCGATCCCGTCGTGATCTGCTCGTTCTGCTGGCTCACCGCCTTGATCACGGCATCGGGGCTGATCGCCAGGGCCTCCATCTTCACCGGATCGAGCCACAGCCGCATGGCGTATCGCTTCTGGGAAAAGTTCTGGATCCGTCCCATGCCGGAAACCCGCCGCAGGGGCTTGATCACCTGCGTCTCGGCCCAATTAGCCAGGAACAGCTCGTCGTAGGGCGAGCCTTCTTCGGCGTAGAGGACGATGTTGCCGAGCTGCTGGCGCGTGCTCTTCTGGATCTCCAACCCCTGCGACCGCACCGAGGCCGGGAGCTTCGCCTCCGCGCGGTTGGCGCGGGTGAGCACCTCGGCGGCGGCGGCATCGAGGTCGGAGCCGATCTCGAAGGTTGCGTCGAGGTTGACGCTGCCGTCGGTGTTGCTGGTCGAGGCGATGTAGAGGAGGTGCTGCGCGCCGTTGATTTCCTGCTCCAGCGGCGTTGTCACCGCGTCGTAGGCCTGCTGGGCGCTGGCGCCGGGATAGGTCGCCTGGACGTTGATGATCGGCGGCGCGATCTCGGGGAACTGAGCGATGGGCAGGGTGAGGCCGGCCACCGCGCCGATCAGGGTGATCAGCACGGAGATCACGCCCGCCAGGATGGGCCGGTCGACGAAGCGGGCGAACATCGGTCCTCGACAATCCATCGGTGGTCGCGGGGACCGGGCATGCAACGCCAATGGGTTTTGCGTGTTCCCTGTCCGGTTCGGCGCCGGGGGCGCCTCGGAGGGGGCGGTTCAGGTGCGATCGGGGGCGAAATACGGGTTGATCGGAACCGGGGTCCTCGCGGTGCTGGCCGGTGGCGGCTGGCTGGCGGCCGGGCGGCCCGCGCCGTCCGCGATCATGGCCTCGCTGACGGGGGCGCAGGCGCCCAAGAAAGCCGAAGAGCCGCCCATGACCGTTACGGTGGCAACGGCGCGCAGGGAAGCGGTGCCGATCACCTTCACCTACACCGGCACGATCATCGCCCCGCAGGATGCGGCCCTCCAGGCGCGGGTGACGGGCAACATCATCGAGCGCCCTTTCGAGCCGGGGGGGCACGTGAAGAAGGGGCAGGTGCTGTTCCGCATCGATCCGCGCCCCTTCGAGGTTTCGCTGGCCCAGGCCAAGGCTCAGGAGGCGCAGGCGAAGTCGCAGCTTCAGTTCGCTCAAGCCGAGGTCAGCCGCACGGATACGCTGGCGGACAAGGGATACGCCACGGAGCAGCGGCTCCAGCAGTTGCAGGCCAACGCGGCCGGAGCCAGCGCCCAGGTGCAGCAGGCGGAGGCCGCCATCGCCCGGCAGAACCTCAATCTCGACTACGCGACGGTTAACGCCCCCTTCGACGGCCGGGCGAGCCTGTCGATCATCAATCCTGGCGACCTCGTGATCGAGAACCAAACGCAGCTCGTCTCGGTGGTGCAACTCGATCCGATCGACGTGCAGATGGCCCTCTCCTCGGAGGATTCAGAGACCGTGCGGGAAGCGATGCAGGGAGGCTCCGTGACGGTGGAGGTGCTGGACGAGGCCGGCAAGCCCGTGCGCGAGGCGCGGATCTACCAGCTCGACAACCGCTTCGATCCCCGCACCGCCCGCCGCCTTGTCCGTGCCCTCCTGCCGAATCCCGACGAGCGCTTCCTCCCCGGTCAGTTCGTGCGGGCCCGTGTGAAGACCGGGACGGAGGACAAGCTCCTCATCCCGACCATCGCCCTTTCCGCCCAACTCGCCCAGCAGATCGTCTACGTCGTCGACGAACAGGGCGTGGTGCGCCAGAAGCCGGTGACGACCGGCGACAGTTTCGGAGAGGACACGGCCATCGTCGCGGGCCTCAAGCCCGGCGAGAAGGTGGTGACGGACCACATCCAGGACATGCGCCAGGACCTCAAGGTCGAGACCAAGACCATGAAAGCCAATTCGACGGGCGCCCAGCCGGTGAACGGCGCCGCCTCCAACCAGCCCGGGTGAGGCAGCGATGATGCGGCTCCTCTTCCCCCTCTCGCTCGCCCTGCTGCTCGCCGCCTCGGCCGCCAGTGCAGCTCAACCCAACGGCGCGAGCCGGTGCCGCGTGGATCGCAGCCAGTACGCTGCCCTGAAGCATGGAATGAGCTACGGCCATGTCCGCCACCTTCTCGGTTGCAGCGGCCGGCGCATCTCACACCTCAGCATCGGCCGTGCCGAGCGCACGACCTATTCCTGGCGCGGGCGCGGCACCTACGGCGCCAATCTCACGCTGACGTTCCGCGATGACCGGCTGACCGACAAGTCGCAACTTGGGCTGAGCGAAACTGAGTAATCTGTCGTTTCCGGGGATGAACGTCGGCTAAGCGGGCGTCCGCTTTTCCGGCTTCGCGCCCGAAAGCAGATCGACGGAATACCACCCAAAGCAGCCCTTCAAACGGCCAAGTGGGCTGAGTCCCGACCAGGGACGATGCCCGGTCCTCAGCGCTTGGGGGCGGCCGCCGGGGCGGGCCGCGCGGCCGCTCCGGCCTCCATCCAGTGGCAGGCCGTGGTGGTCGGCAGGCCGGCGCATTCGTAGCTCCGGTCGCCCAGGGTCACCCGGTCGACCAGGCCGGTGATCTCGCTGCGGGTCACCAGGGTGCAGCCGAGATGGTCCGCCTTGGGATCGGCCAGCAGGGCGGCCGCCGCGGCGGCGCCGTCGTGCATCAGCATCCGGTAATTGGCCAGGGACGGGCAGCCGATCACCTGTCCGGTCCCCGGCCCGGCGCCCTTCCGGTCCGGGCCGGGGCGGGCGGGCGCCTTGGCCGGCTGGCCCAGCGCCGGCAGGGCGCAGAGGCCGAGGGCGAGAACGGCGACGCGAAGTGGCATGCGTGTCATCGGCCGCCCCTAACGCATGACGCGGCACAGGGGAATCCGGCTGTTCGGACGCACCGTGCGGGACCGGGGCGCCGGACCGGCGGATCGGCCGGCGAATCTAGCATGGAGACCGGGCGGTGTCGTACCCGCGCCGACGCCGCGGCGGTGCTGCGCGCACGCGGTTGCGGCCGGCCGCGAAACCGTCGATGAAGCCCGCGATGGAATCGCCGGCGCCGGACATCCGGGGCGCCGCGGGCGGGACGGACAAGGAGAGGTCATGGCGACGACGATCGATAGCGACCAGAAGCTCCATCTGGTCTTCGGTGGTGAGTTGCAGGACCTCGACGGCGTCCGGTTCCGGGACATCAAGGGCCTCGACATCGTCGGCATCTTCCCGGACTACGCCTCCGCGCAGGCCGCCTGGCGGGCCAAGGCGCAGGCCACCGTCGACAGCGCGCAGACCCGGTATTTCGTGGTCCACCTGCACCGGCTGCTGGAGCCGCCGGTCGCCTGAGGCCGGGGCGGGCCGGGCGCGCGCCTGTGCGGTGCGCCCGTGAAGGCATTGTGACACTTCCGGCCCGCTGCTAAGAGCCTCGCCCGTCATCAGATCCATCCGGCCCGCGGGGGACCGGTATTCGGAGCGCGGCGCGAAGCTCGGCCGCGAGTGGGCGGACGTCATGAAATCCTCGATCAAGATCATCGCCGGCAACGCGAGCCGGCCCTTGGCCGAGGCGATCGCCGCCTATCTCGAATTGCCGCTGGCCAAGTGCATGGTCCGGCGGTTTGCCGACATGGAGATCTTCGTCGAGCTCCAGGAGAACGTGCGCGGCGAGGACGTATTCATCGTCCAGTCGACCTCGTTCCCGGCCAATGACCACCTGATGGAGCTGCTGATCATGATCGACGCGGCGCGTCGGTCCTCGGCCCGGCGCATCACCGCGGTGATCCCGTATTTCGGCTACGCACGGCAGGACCGGCGCACCTCGGGCCGGACCCCGATCTCGGCCAAGCTGGTGGCGAACCTGATCACCGAGGCCGGGGCCGACCGCGTCCTGACCCTCGACCTCCATGCCGGCCAGATCCAGGGCTTCTTCGACATCCCCACCGACAACCTGTTCGCCGCCCCCGTGATGGTGCGCGACATCAAGGAGCGGCTGCCGAGCGCCGACCGCATGGTGGTCTCCCCCGATGTCGGCGGCGTCGTGCGCGCCCGCGCCATCGCCAAGCGGATCGATTGCCCGCTCGCCATCGTCGACAAGCGCCGCGAGCGCCCCGGCGAATCCGAGGTGATGAACATCATCGGCGAGGTCGAGGGCCGCTCCTGCATCCTGGTCGACGACATCGTCGATTCGGGCGGCACCCTGGTCAACGCCGCCGAGGCCCTGCTCAATGCCGGCGCCCGGGACGTCTCGGCCTACATCACCCACGGCGTGCTGTCCGGCGGCGCGGTCTCGCGCATCGCCGCCTCGCGGATGAAGGAGCTGGTGATCACCGATTCGATCCAGCCGACCCAGGCCGTCAAGCTCGCCCGCAACATCCGGGTGGCGACGATCGCGCCGCTGCTCGGCGAGGCGATCGGCCGGACCGCCACCGAGGCCAGCGTCTCGAGCCTGTTCGACTGACCGCGCCGTCTCTGCGCAGGGACGCGCGGCACCCCGTCGGCGCGATGGGCAACCGGCGCAGCATTCGTCGCAGTGCCGGCGACGGATTTCGGCGCTACCTCCCGGTGCGGACGCATCGCCGATCCGGGAGGGCGGGCACTGGGTCGGACGACACTCATCGGCATCCACGGGCTCGCCAACAAGCCACCCCGGGATGAGAAGGCCGCCTGGTGGCGCGCGGCGATCCTGGAAGGCCTCGCCCGCAACCGCGGCGCCGCGCCGCCCGAGGTGCCGTTCACCTTCGTGTACTGGGCGGATCTGCGCTACCCTGAGCCCCTGGCCGGCGGGCGCAACCGCGAGCCCTACAGCCCCGATCCCGGCACCGGCCCGTTCCCCTCCCCGGCCGACGATCCCGACCAGGCGGCGCCGACGCTCACCGACCGGATCTATCGCGGCCTCTCGCACCTGCAGGAAGCCACCGGGCTCACCCCGGTCGACGACCTGATCCTGGAGCACCGCCTCGACGACCTCTGGGGCTATCACGCGGACGCCGCGTTCCGCGCCGCCGCCCGCGCGCGCCTGCTGGAGGCCCTGACGGAGGCGGCCGATCGCGACGTGCTGATCGCCGCGCATTCGATGGGCGGGCTGATCGCCTACGACGTGCTCCGGGCCGCCGAGCGGGATGGAACCGCCCTGCCCCGCTGCACCCTGGTCACCCTCGGCTCGCCGCTGGCGCTCGCCGAGCTGAAGCTGACGCTCGCCGCCGAGCACGGCGACCTGCGCGTGCCCGAAGCGGTCACGGCCTGGACCAACCTGATGGACCGGCAGGACATCGCCACGGTGGGCGACGACCTCGCCGCGATCTACCCGCCCAACGCCGCCGGGGTGCGGGTCCGGGACGTGCCGGTGATCAACGCCTACCGGCGGCCGGACGGCACCGAGAACCGGCACAAATCCTACGGCTACCTGCGCACCCCGGAATTCTCGGAGGCCGTGGCGGCGTTCCTGGCAGCCTTCCTGGCGGCCGAGGCCTGAGACGGCCCCGGCCCCCGACAGGCCGCCGTCAGAGCCGGCCCGGCACGGCCTCGCGCAGGACCCGCTCCGCGGCGGCATCCTCGATCTTGTTGATCAGCCGGCTCGCCTCGTGCTCGTCGCGCAGGGTCTTGGCGAGGGTGAAGGTCGTGCCGGTGAGGAAGAGCGCCGCCATGGCGAGGTAGCCCTTGATCCAGATATCGGCGGGCAGGAAGAAGATCCCGATCGCCAGCATCGCGGCGGCGGCGGTGAAGCTCACCAGCGTGAAGGTCTTCCAGGCGGCGGTGTGGGGCATCTGCGGCATCATCGGTCGTGCTCCTGTGGCTGGGGTGGCGAACGGGGTGGGTCAGGCCTGGGCCCGGAGGCGGTCGAGCACCGCCCGCGGATCGGTGCGGGGACGGCCGTAGCCGGCGGCGTCGAGGTCGGCCTCGATCCCGGACGCCGCCTCGGCCTCCAGGGCCGCCAGGGCCTCGGCGGCATCCGCCTCGGCGGCCTGGGCCTCGCGCAGGCGCGCCAGCGTCCGCTCGGCCTCGCCGAGGGCGCCCGCCGACAGGGCCGTGACCCGGCGCCCCTCGAGCCCCGCCCGCCGCAGCGCCTCGGTGGTCCGGGCGGTCTGGAGCCCGCGGTCGAGGTCCCGCAGCCGCTCGCCGCCCTGCCCGACCAGGCGCTTGAGCCGCTCGATCTCGGCGGCGAAGCGGGCGGCGGCGGCCCGCCGGTCGGAGCGCTCGTCCTCCAGGGCGGCGATGTGGACCGCCGCCTCGCTGCCGAGGTCCTCGCGCCCGTCGGCCAGCGCCCGGCGGGCCCCGTCCGACAGGGTGTCGATCCGGGCGCCGATCGCGTCCAGCGCGCGCGCCTCGGCGGCGTGGTAGGCCATGGCGACGGCGAGTTCGCGCCGGGCCGTCGCCAGGGCGCCGGCCGCGTCCCGGATCTGCTGGCGCAGGATCGTCACCGCGTTGGCATCGTGGAGCGCCTGGGCGTTGTCGGCGATCGCGCCGCGCATCAGGAGGGAGAGGGTCCTCATCACGGTTCACCTCGGGGAGCGGCGCACCGGACCCGGTCCGGAATTGATTGAACGCCGTTCATGAAAGACATAAGCACGGCCCGACCGGCTCGGCAAGGCATTTAATGAACGACGTTCAGAAAAAAGTGCGGGGCCGTCCCCGCAAGGGTCAGACCGACCGTCAGGCGGACCGCGAGGCGCTGATCGCGGCCGCGGTGGCGATCCTGGATGCGGGCGGGCCCGGGGCGCTGACCGCGCGGGCGGTCGCCGAGCGGGCCGGCACCGCGGTCGGCTCGGTCTACACCCAGTTCGACAGCCTGGAGCTGCTGCGGCTGGAGGCGAACGCCATCACGATGCGCCGCCTGCGGGACGCCCTGGCGGCGGCGCTGTCCGCCTGCCCGTCCCGGGAGACCGACGCCCGGCTGCTGTGCCTGGCCGACGCCTATCTGCGCTTCGCGGCGCAGAACCATCCCGCCTGGGTGGCGATCTTCGAGCGCCGCACGGTGGAGGCGCCCGCCTCGGTCCAGGCCGATATCGCGGCCCTGTTCGGGATCCTGGAGGGCGTGCTGCGCGACGGCGGCCAGCTCGCCGAGGACGCGATCCCGGTGATGGCCCGGGCGCTCTGGTCGAGCGTCCACGGCATGACCTACCTGGCCGATCTCGGCGGACTCGGGCCCCTCGGGGCGGCGGATGTCCGGCCGATGATCGACGCCCTGGTGCGGGCGGCGGTGCGGGGCTTTCCGGGGACCTGAAATCTTCCCCGCGCCGGGTCTGGTCGAACGATCGGGGCTCCGCCAAAGGGCTGAGCCCTTTGGGAACCCGGTTTCGTCGCCTACGCGGCTTTCACCTCGGCCAGGAACGCCTTGACGGTCTGGTCGAGGTCGTCGGAGCCGCGGGTGAGGTCGCGGGCGGCGGCCAGCACCTGCTCGGAGGCGATCCCGGTCTCGTCGGCGCCCTGGCGCAGGTCGGCGATGCTGCCGGACACCGCCTGGGCCCCGGAGGCGGCGCTCACCACCCCGCGCACGATCTCCTGGATCGCGGCGTTCTGCTCCTCCATGGCGGCCGCGACCCCGACCGCGATGCTGCGCATCTCCTCGATGGTCTGGCCGACCTCGCCGATCGCCGCCACGGCCTGCCGGGTCTCGCCCTGGATCCGGCCGATCTGGGTGGCGATGTCGTCGGTGGCCTTGGCGGTCTGGCTGGCCAGCTCCTTCACCTCCGTGGCGACCACCGCGAAGCCGCGGCCGGCCTCGCCGGCGCGGGCGGCTTCGATGGTGGCGTTCAAGGCCAGCAGGTTGGTCTGCGCCGCGATGCCGGAGATGAGGGCGACCACGTCGCCGATCCGCTCGGTGCCGTCGGCGAGCGCCCGCACGGTCGCCTCGCCCTGGCGGGCGGTCTCGGCCGCCCGGCCGGCGATCTCCGAGGTGCGGTGCACCTGCCCGGCGATCTCCTGGACCGAGGCCGACATCTCCTCGGTGGCCGCCGCCGCGGTCTGGACGTCGGCCGAGGTCCCGGCCGCCTGGGCGGTCACCGCGCCCGAACGCTCGGTGCCGCGCGCGGCCGTGGCGGTCATCGCCTGGGCGGTGACTTCGAGCTCGGACGCCGCCGCGGCGAGGCCCCGGCTCAGCGCGCCCGCCCGGGTCTCGAACGCCCGGGTCAGGCGGTCGAGGGAAGCGGCGCGGCGGGCGGCGCCCTCGGCATCGCCGGCGGCGCGGGTATCCGCCTCGGCCTTGGCGATCAGCACGTCCTTGAACACCTGCACGGCGCCCGCCATCGTGCCGATCTCGTCGCTGCGCCCGCGCTCGGGCACCGCGGCGGCGGTGTCGCCCGCCGCGAGGCGGTGCATGGCCTGGTTCAGGGCCAGGAGCGGCCGCGTCACCCGGCGGCCGATCAGCGCCGCCAGCAGGGCGATCAGGGCGATCACCACCAGCATCCCGGCCGCCGCCCGCCAGGCCGCGTTCCACAGGATCGCGGCGGTGTCGTCGGCATAGATGCCGGTGCCGATCACCCAGCCCCAGGGGGCGAAGCCGCGGACGTAGGACAGCTTCGGGACCGGTGCGTCGGACCCGGCCTTGGGCCAGTAATAATCGACGAAGCCCTGGCCCTTCTGCTTGGCGAGGTCGACGAAGTCCCGGAACAGGTACTTGCCCGTCGGATCCTGCACCCCGGCGAGGTCCTTGCCCTCGAGCTCGGGCTTCATCGGATGCGCCACCATGCGGGGCTGCATGTCGTTGATCCAGAAGTATTCCTGGTCGTCGTAGCGCAGGGTCTTCACGGCCCGGATCGCGGCCCCCTGGGCGTCGGCCCGCGACAGCCGCCCGGCCCGCTCCTCGCCCTCGAAATAGGCCGCCACGCCGTAGGCCACGTCCGTCAGGTTGCGGGTCTTGGCCATGCGGTCCTGCTCGACCTGCGATTTCAGGTTGAGCAGGCCGATGCCCGAGACCACGGCGACGCCGACCAGTGCGGTAGCCGTAATCGTGTGGAGCTTCGCTCCGATGCCGATTTTCATGAGCCCGCCCCCGGACGATAAGAATAGGAGCGGCAAGTTTACAGCTTCCGCGTTAGCGCGCCGTGAAGACTGGTCGAGGCCTTGCGCGGATCGAGATGACGCTGTCCACTCGCGGCCGACGAAAGCCAGGACCGGACGAGATGCCGGCGGGCCAAGGGAGGAACGACATGATGTGCACGCCGCGGGCAGACGCGATTCTGAAGGTTTGTCGCCACCTCGTCCGGGCGGGACCGGCCGCCCTCCTGCTGGCGGGGCTGGCGATGGCCGCCCCGGCCCGGGCCGACGACGCGAAGGTCCGGATCAGCCGGCAGCCCGGCTTCGTCTACCTGCCGGCGGTGCTCGCCGAGCAGCACAAGCTCATCGAGAAGCAGGCCAAGGCGGCCGGCCTCGGGGATGTGACGGTCGAGTGGGTGAACCTGACCAGCGGGGCGGCCGGCAACGACGCGCTCCTGTCGGGCAATATCGACATCGTGGACAGCGGCTCCACCAACATGCTGCTGCTCAACGACCGGACCCGCGGCGACGTGAAGGGCCTGTGCGGCGTCGGCAGCACGCCGATGCTGCTGCTCACCCGCAACCCGGCCGTGAAGACGCTCGGCGACTTCTCCGGCAAGGACAAGATCGCCCTGCCCTCCGTGAAGGTCTCGACCCAGGCGGTGCTGCTCCAGATCGCCGCCAGGAAGGCGTTCGGGCCCGAGAACGCCACCAAGCTCGACCCGCTCACCGTCCAGCTCGGCCATCCCGACGCGGTGGCGGCGCTCGCCAGCCCGCAGAACGAGGTCAACAGCCACTTCTCGCTGCCGCCGTTCCAGCAGCGCGAGCTGCAGGACCCGGCGATCCACGCGGTGCTCAATTCCTACGAGCTGGTCGGCGAGCCGGTGAGCAACGCGATCTTCTACGCCCGCACCGGCTGGTTCAACCGCAACCCCAAACTCGCCGCCGCCATCGTGGCCGCCATCGACGAGGCGAATGCCGAGATCGCCAAGGACCCGCTCCAGGCCGCCAAGGACTACGTCACCGCCACCAACGACAAGACGCCCCCCGAGACGCTGGTGGCGATCATGAAGGAGCCGGGCACGACCTTCTCCACCACCCCGTACGGGATCATGCTCCAGGCCCGGCACTTCTACGCGATGAAGACCATCAAGGCCGAGCCGAAGGACTGGAAGGACACGTTCTTCCCGATCGTGCACGGGCTGCCGGGGAAGTAGGACCGCCCCGGAGCTCTGTGCGAACGTTGTTGCCTGTTCCGGGCCGCGCTGTATCGGGGAGTGGGATCGGCGGCGGCTACCGCCGATCCCTGGCCATGACCCGTTAGGGTTTAGCCAACTCCAGAACAGCGGGTGGACGGCGAGTCGGAGGCTGAAGCTCCACGCGCCGTCTGCTTTTCTGGAGACTGCTAGAGAGAAGGCCGTCCTCTGCACGCCCGGCCGCAACCGGCCGCGTGCGGCCTTCGCGGGTGAGTCGGTCGGGCTCACAGCCGGTTTGTCGCTTGGCCGATGGTGCCGGTTAATCGGTGCCTGGAACTCCCGAACCGCCGAACCCGCGATTGCGCCCCACCCCGGGCGGCCCTATAGTGAGCCATCCCCATTCGACAGCGTGAGACGGGACTTCCGGATCTGCATCCGGAGCCCGCGGCCCGGTGCCCGGCCCCCGTCCCGCCAGGCCGGAGCACGAGAGCACATGTCCCAGGGTCCGCTGATGCCGAAGGCGACCGCCGTCTGGCTGGTCGAGAACACCTCCCTGGCCTTCGAGCAGATCGCCGACTTCTGCAAGCTGCACCCGCTCGAGGTGAAGGGCATCGCCGACGGCGAGGTCGCGGCCGGCATCAAGGGGCTCGATCCGGTCTCCACCGGCCAGCTCACCCGCGACGAGATCGAGAAGGCCCAGAAGGCGCCGCACTACAAGCTCAAGCCGGCCGTCTCGAAGGTGAAGCTGCCGGAGGTGAAGCGCACCACCAAGGGCCCGCGCTACACGCCGCTGTCCCGTCGCCAGGACCGGCCCAACGCCATCCTGTGGCTGCTGCGCAACCACCCCGAGCTGAAGGATTCGCAGATCATCCGCCTGGTGGGGACCACCAAGTCGACGATCCAGCAGATCCGCGAGCGCACCCACTGGAATTCCGGCTCGCTCCAGCCGATGGATCCGGTGACCCTGGGCCTGACCACCCAGATCAACCTCGACTTCGAGGTCCAGCGCGCGGCGGCCGACCGCCCGGCCGCCCTGGCCGCCGAATCCGGCGCCTCGCTCCTGCCCACCGAGGTCTCGACGGCGCCCGAGCCCGAGGAGACGGCCGAGCATGGCGGCCGCGAGGAGCGGATCGACGCCGATTCGGTCTTCGCCAAGCTCAAGGGCCGGCACCAGGACGAGGACGACGAGGACTAGGATCGTCGACACCGTCGCGGCGCATCGAGCCCGGCTCAGCGTGCCGCGTCGAACGCTGCCAGGAAGGCCGTCAGGTTCTCCGGCAGGGCGGGGCAGAGGTACCCGCCCTCCTGGACGAGCGCGGTGGGCAGCCCGGCCCGCGCGATCCGCTGGGCCGCGGCGGCGAAGCCCGCTTGGGTCACCGTGAGCACGCCGATCGGGTCGTCCGCGGCGGCGTCGAGGCCCAGAGCCACCACCAGCCCCCGGGGCTTGAGCGCCGCGATCGCGGCGAGCCCGGCCTCCACGGCCGCGAGCCACGGGCCGTCGCCGGAGCCCGGCGGCAGCGGCAGGTTGCGGTTGAGGCCGGCGCCGGCCCCCGCCCCGGTCTCGTCGGCATAGCCGGCATAGAACGGGAAGTAGTCCGACGGGTCGGCGTGGACCGAGACCGTGAGCACGTCCCCGCTGGCGTAGAAGATGCCCTGCGTGCCGTTGCCGTGATGCACGTCGATGTCGAGGATCGCCACGGGGCCGCCGGCAGAGGCCAGCATCCGCCGCGCCGCGATCCCGCTGTTGTTGAGGAAGCAGAAGCCGCCCGCCGAATCCGCGTAGGCGTGATGGCCCGGCGGCCGGCACAGGGCATAAGCGTGGCCGGCCTCCAGCGCGGCGTCGGCGGCCGCGACGGCGCATTGCGCCGCGCCGTAGACCGCCGCCCAGGTGCCGGCCCGGATCGGGGTCGAGGTGTCGGCGGTGTAGAGGCCGACGCGCCCGAGCAGGCTGGCGGGCGTCCGGTGCATCTGCGGCCGGGCGAAGCTGCCGGTGAGGATCTCGTCGGCGAGGCCCCGGATCTCCGCCCGGCGGGTCCAGGCCTCGGCCAGGAACGCGACGTAGCCGGCATCGTGCACCGCCCGGATCGGGTCGAGGCCGCGATCGGCGGGCTCCGCGAGGGCGTGGCCGCCGTCCCGGGCCGCCGCGTGCAGGATGGCGTAGCGGGAGGCCTGCTCGGGATGCGGGATCGGCGTACCCCGCCGCAGGTACAGTTCGGGATCGTGCCGGGCCGAGGCGGCGGTGTGGAAGACGCGCATGGGCGCAGGTTAGGCGCCCCGGCGCCGCGCGTCACCCGCCTTCGGATCGCGGCTTGAAGTCCGGGTTCCCAAAGGGCTGGGCCCGCAAAATCTCTCGGACCTTTCGAATCCGAGATTTTCACGGATGAGCCCTGCGCAGCAACCGCGCCCGCGCTCTCACCCGTGGCGCCGGAGGGCGGGGGCTTCCTCCCGGGCGGGGCGGGGGTTGGGGCCGTCGGCGAACCGGCCCGCGAGGACGGGCGTCTCGGAGGCGATCTCGCGCAGCAGGGTCGGCACCCGAGCCCAGGGCTCGGTGACGGCGTGGGCGCCCCGGCGGCCGGCAGCCCGCTCCTGGCCGCCGGCCACGCGGATGTCCGGCCAGCGCGCGCAGAAGGCCTCGACGCAGGCCGGATCGAAATGGCGTCCGCTATCGGCCCGGATGCAGTCCAGGGCCGCCTCGAACGGCATCGCCTCCTTGTAGGGCCGCTGCGTGGTCAGGGCGTCGAACACGTCCGCCACCGCGACGATCCGGGCGGAGAGCGGGATCTGGGGGCCGGCGAGGCCCTTCGGATAGCCGCTCCCGTCCCATTTCTCGTGATGCGCCTCGGCGATCTCGGCGGCCAGCCGGATCAGCTCGGAGGTGCTGCCGCCCAGGATGCGCTGGCCGATGGTCGCGTGCGTCTTGATCAGGGCGAACTCGTCCGGGTCGAGCCGGCCGGGCTTCAGCAGGATGCCGTCCGGGATCGCCACCTTGCCGACATCGTGCAGCGGCGCGGCGAGGTACAGGTTGCGGCAGACCTCCGCCGGCAGGCCGAGCGCCTCGGCCACGATCTGGCTGTAGCGGGCCACCCGCCAGGTGTGGTCGCCGGTGTCGTTGTCGCGGTACTCGACCGCCAGCGACAGGCGGAAGATGATCTCCTCCTCCCGCTCGCGCATGTGCCGCAGGGCGGCCTCGACCTCGCCGTCGAGCCAGGCGGCCTGCTCGGCCAGCCGCCGCACCGCCTTGGCGAGGCGGATCAGGTTGCGCAGCCGCACGGTCTGCTCGACGCCCCGCATGGACTTGTCGAGGAAGTCGGTCGCCCCCGCCTCCAGGGCGGCGAGCCGCACCGCGTCGGAGATGTCGCTGGTGACCATCGCGATGGGCACCTGGGCGTAATGCGGGATGGTGCGCATCTGCTGGATGAACGCGATCCCGTCCATCGTCGGCATGTGGTAATCGACCAGCACGAGATCGAAGGCGCGCATCTGTGCCTCGACGAGGGCCGCGGCCGGGTCGGCATAGTCGGTGACGCTGACGTCGGGCTTGGCCTCCAGCATCTGCCGCAGCCGCAGGCGCATGGTCGCGCTGTCGTCAACCAGGAGCGCGTCCATCATGGCGTGTCGTCTCGCTCCGCGGGCCCGTGCCCGGCGCGGGAAGGGCAGAGGGTCGAGGCTGCGCCGGCCGCCGGGGCCGCGATCACGCGAGCCTGCGGGCGCCGGCAGCGGCGGGGGTCCGAAGACGGATCCAGAGGGCTGAGAGCGGTCATGGTCCGATCCGGTGACGATCGCGGGTGAAGTTGCCGTCCTCGATGTGGAAGGTCTCGCCGGCTATGCGATACATTTGGAATATTGCACGTTAAAGGGGAGTAAATGATCTCCGGCTCGCCTGTGGGGATGTTTTTCACTATACGCTAGACATAGAGATCGAGTTGTTCGGCATAAATGTCATGCATTCCCGGTAAAGCTTGTATGTCCGGATCATGGTTGTGCGATTACGGATGATATCGATCGGCTATTAAGGTGTTTGAGCTTCGATATTGACGTTGCCGGTTCGGCGCCGGCGCCGTCGCCTGCCGTGCTGCGGGTCCGCTCCGGACGCCGCGCCTGCCGCGGGGCGCTGACAGGCCGGCCGGGCGGCGATACCGTCCCGCACTGTCGCCGCGGGATGGATGGTCCGGGCGATGCGATGCCCGGGAGAGGCCTCCGGCGATGATGCGGTTCGATCTCGTCGATCTCGGCCTGTTCCGGCACGTGGTCGAGGCTGGCTCGATCACCCACGGGGCCGCGCGGGCGAACCTCGCCCTGGCGGCGGCCTCGACGCGGATCCGGCTGATGGAGGACTCCCTCGGCGCCGCCCTCCTGACCCGGGGGCGGCAGGGCGTCAGCCCGACCCCGGCCGGGCGCACGCTCCTGGCCCATGCCCGGGAGGTGCTGGCGTGCGTCGAGCGCCTGCGCGAGGAGATGGCGGTGTTCTCGGGCGGCGCGGTCGGGCAGATCCGGGTCCTGGCGAACACCAACGCGCTGACCGAGTTCCTGCCCGACGCGCTCTCCGCCTTCCTGGCCACCCATCCCGGGATCGGGGTCGAGATCGAGGAGCGCACCTCCGAGGAGATCGTCGGGCTGGTGGCCGAGGGCGCGGCCGATCTCGGCATCCTGTCGGGCACGGTCGATACCGGCTCGCTCCAGACCTTCCCGTTCCGGGAGGACCGGTTCGTGCTGGTGGCGGCCCGGGACCATCCCCTGGCGGCGCGCGCCGACATCGCCTTCGCCGAGGTGCTCGGCCACGACCTCGTCGGCCTCGACCGGCGCAGCGCGATCAGCCGGTTCCTGGTCGCCCAGGCGGTGCGGGAGGGGCGGCCGATGCGCCTGCGGGTGCAGTTGCGCGGCTTCGACGCCGTCTGCCGCCTGGTCGAGGCCCGGGTCGGGCTCGCGGTGCTCCCCGAGAGCGCGGCCGCACGCGCAGCGCAGGGCCTCGCCATCGCGGTGGTGCCCCTCTCCGATGCCTGGGCGCGGCGCGACCTGACCCTGTGCCTGCGCGACCTCGACGGCCTGCCGCCGTTCATGCGCGCCTTCGTGGCGCAGCTGCGCGCGTAAGCGCAGGGCAGATCGGAGGCGGCCGAGAGATTGGTATAAGGTGCGGGACTACAATCAGAAGATGAGGTCGCCCGCGGTTGCCGACGCGGTCATGTAGATCTCCGTCTCCGGGCGCTGGAAAATTACGTACGTGCTTTACGGAAACCATGATCGCTGGCATGTCTGCGTTTTCGCGCGTTGAGATCCTGACGTCGCGGACGGGACAACTTCACAGATGATAGCGATGGGCAGCGGGGCGGACAGCTACGACGTGGCCGTGATCGGGGCCGGGCTGGCCGGGAGCTGCCTGGCCGGGGCGCTCGCCCGCGCCGGGACCCGGGTCGCGCTGATCGACGCCCAGGCCGAACGCGGCGCGGCGCGCCGGGATTTCCGGGCGGAGAAATTCGGGGCCGACCAGATGGCCCTGTTCGAGGGCCTCGGGTTCGGCCGGGCGCTCGCCGCCTGCACGACGGCGACCGAGGAGGTCGCCGTGGTCCGCTACGGACGCCTCGCCTACCGGGAGGCCGCCCGCGAATGGGGCGCGCATTACCCCGTGCTGGTCGGGGCCGCCCGGGAAGCCCTGCCGGAGGGATTGCTGATCCCCGGCCGGGTCGCCGACCTGGAGCTCGGACCCGAGCGCCAGGCGCTCACCTTGAGCGACGGGCGCCGGATCGAGGCACGCCTCGTCGTGCTCGCCACCGGGTTGGGCCACGCGCTGCTGGCCAAGGCCGGCATCACCAAGCGGGCGCTGAGCCCGCGCCATTCCCTGGCGGTCGGCTTCGACATGGCGGCGCCCCGGGGCGACTTCCCGTTCCCGGCCATGACCTACTTCGCCGAAGGGTTCGGCGCGCGCGACGCCTACCTGACCCTGTTCCCGATCGGGGACGTGATGCGGGCGAACCTGTTCTGCTACCGCGACCCCGGCGAGCCCTGGGTCGCGTCCCTGCGCCGGGACCCGGAGGCGACCCTGCGGGCGATGATGCCCCGTCTGGCGCAGCATTGCCCGGACCTGTCCGTGGCCGGGCCCCTCGAGATCCGGCCGATCGACCTCGCCCGGGCCGAGGGGGTGGAGCGGGACGGGCTGGTGCTGATCGGCGACGCCTTCCAGACCGCCTGCCCGATCCCCGGCACCGGGATCGGCAAGCTGCTGACCGATGCCGACCGGCTCGCCCGGGTCCATGTGCCGGCCTGGCTCGCCAGCCCCGGCATGGGCCGCGAGAAGATCGCGGCCTTCTATGCCGACCCGATCAAGCAGGCCTGCGACGCGCGCAGCCTGCGCGCCAGCGTCTACGCCCGCGGCCTCGCCGTGGAGACGGGCGCGCTCTGGCGGGCCCGGCGCCTGCGCAACCGGCTCGCCCGCACGGCGATCCGCATGGCGAAGGACGGACCCAGGGCCGCCGCGGCTCTGGCGCCCGGCCTCCTGCCGATCGGACTGTAACCGGCTTCGTCGGGGCTCCGCCCTGACAACCCGCCGAAGGGCTCGTCCTTCGGAAACCCGATCCCGCGCCCCGGCTCTTCGTCGCGGCGCGGCCATGGGGTAGCGTCGCGCTGATTCCGCCGGGGGGCGGAGGAGGGTTGCGCATGCCGATCGAGACCGTGGACGCCGCCGGGAGCCGCAGGGGCGCCGAACTGCTGCTGGATGTGCTGCGCTCGGAGGGCGTGCGCTACATCTTCGGCAATCCCGGCACCACCGAATTACCGCTGATCGACGCGCTCACCGAGGCGCAGGACATCGGCTACATCCTCGCCCTGCAGGAGGCCACCGTGGTGGCGATGGCCGACGGCTACGCGCAGGGCGCGCGCCGGCCGGCCTTCCTCAACCTGCACACCGCCGGCGGCCTCGGCCACGGGATGGGCGCCCTGTGGAACTCGCAGGTCAGCGGCACGCCGCTGGTGGTCACGGCCGGCCAGCAGGACCTGCGCCACGCCCTCTCCGACCCGCTGCTGATGGGCGACCTCGTCGCCATCGCCGACCCGGTGGTGAAGTGGGCGCGCGAGGTCACCAGCCCGGACCAGATCCCGGTGCTCCTGCGCCGCGCCTTCCACGATTGCGCCGCCGCCCCGTCCGGCCCGGTCTTCCTGTCCCTGCCGATGGACGTCATGGAGGCGAAGACCGCCGTGCCGGCGGGCGAGACCTCGACCATCGACCAGCGGGCGGTGGCGGGCTCCCTCGACAGGCTGGCCGAGAAGCTCGCCGCCATCGCGCCCGGCCGCCTGGCCCTGATCGCCGGCGACGAGATCGACGCCTCGGACGCCTCCGCACAGGCGGTGGCGCTGGCCGACCTGCTGTCGGCGCCGGTCTACGGCTCGTCCTGGCCGGCCCACATCCCCTTCCCCACCGCCCACCCGCTCTGGGCCGGCAACCTGCCGACCCGGGCCGACGCCATCGCCGACATCCTCGGGCGCTACGACGCGGTCTTCGCGCTGGGCGGCAAGTCGCTGATCACCGTGCTCTACTCGGAGGTCTCGGCGGTGCCGCCGGGGACGCAGGTGTTCCAGCTCTCGGCCGACGTCCGCGACCTCGGGCGCACCTACGCCACCAGCCTGTCGACGGTGGGCGACATCCGCGCCTCCCTGGACGCGCTGCTGCCGCTGCTGGCCCCCCGCGTGGCCGATCGCGCCGCCGCCTTCGCGGAGCTGCGCGCGCGGGCGGAGACGGCCCGGACCGAGCGGCGGGCCAAGCTCGCCGCCGCGGCCGACGCCGCCTTCGAGGATCCGGTGATCGCGCCGCTGGTCGCGGCCCGTGAGGTGGCCCGGGCGGTGGGTGCCGAGACGACGATCATCGACGAGGCGCCCGCGACGCTGACCCATCTGCGGACCTTCCTCGACAGCGCCTCCACCCACCAATACGCGGCGATGCGCGGCGGCGTGCTCGGCTGGGGCATGCCGGCGGCGGTCGGCTTCTCCCTCGGCATCGACCGGGCGCCGGTGGTCTGCGTCGTCGGCGACGGGGCCGCGATGTACTCGCCCCAGGCGCTCTGGACCGCCGCGCACGAGAAGCTGCCGGTCACCTTCGTGGTGATCAACAACGCCGAGTACAACATCCTGAAGAACTTCATGAAGGGCCAGGCGCACTACGCCTCGGTGCGGGCCAACCGCTTCATCGCCATGGATCTCACCGACCCGCGGGTCGACTACCTGGCGCTCGCCACCTCCATGGGGGTGCCGTCCCGGCGAGTGACCCGGGCCGCCGACATCGCCCCGGCGATCGAGGCCGGGATCCGGTCCGGCGGTGCCAACCTCGTGGAGGTGGTGGTCCGGGCGAGCTGACCCGGGGCGTCGCCGAAGGGCGCCGCGCTTGTCCGTCCGTCACGCCAGGCGAGGCCCGGCCTGGGCGCGCCGGGCTTCACCGGGCCATGCGTTTCCGCGCGAGCCCGGCCGTGTGCGTCCTCGCGGTGCCCGATGCGTCCACCGCCGGAAAGGGGCGAGACGACGCTTCGACGCGGATGCCGCGTCGCTTGGCGACGAGGCGGACAGGCGATCGCCGCGCCATGTCTCCTGCGGGCGGCCGGCCTCGCTTCAGGCGCGCCGCCACAGGCCGGACAGGCTCCGCCAGGCCGGCGCCAGGACGACGCCCGTCAGCGGGATCAGCAGACCGCCGACCGCCAGCCCGATCAGGCCCGACGCCATCGCGGTGACCAGCCACGCGACCAAGCCCTTGGCAAACGGGACGTAGGAAGCCGCGCTCACGGCGGCTTCGTGCGACACGTGTGCCGGCCCCGACAGGCCGTACGTTTCCAGCCCGTGCATCAGGATCCCGCCGCCGACCCAGATCATCGCGGCCGTTCCGACGATGGCCAGGAGCTTGAGCAGGATCGGCATGCCTTTGACCACGCCGCGCCCGAGACCGCGGATGAGGCTTCCGAGCGGCGGCCCCGCTTGGCTGCGGGCGAGGGCGAGGCCCGCATCGTCGGCCTTCACGATGAGCGCGACCGCGCCGTAGACGCCCGCGGTGATGCCCAGGGCGACGATGGCGAGCACAGCCGCCCGCATCCAGAAGCTGCCCTCCGGCAAGGCGGCCAGGGTGATGGCCATGATCTCGGCCGAGAGGATGAAGTCGGTCTTGATGGCACTCGCGACGCGGCTGTCTTCCCGGGCCTGATCGCTCCCCGTGTCGCCCTGGCCCTCCGCCTCATGCCCGTGCGCGCGATGGGGAAAGAGAGCCTCGTAGACCTTCTCGGCGCCCTCGTAGCAGAGGTAGGCGCCGCCCAGCATCAGGAGCGGGGTGATCGCCCAGGGTGCGAAGGCGCTGAGCGCCAGCGCGCCCGGCAACAGGAACAGGAGCTTGTTCTTCAGCGACCCCAGGGCGATCTTGCCGACGATCGGCAGCTCGCGCGCCGCCGCGAAGCCGACGACGTAGCGCGGCGTGACCGCGGCATCGTCGATGACGACGCCGGCCGCCTTCGTTCCGGCCTTGGCGGCTTGACCCGCGACGTCGTCGAGGGACGCGGCCGCCCCCCTGACCATGAACGCGACATCGTCCAGGAGGGCGATCAATCCAACGCTCACAGGTCGTTCCTCGTCCACGGTAAGTCCGCCAGACAGACGATCCGCGACCGAATTTGATCCCTCGCGGACGATCGCGGCGGCGGTACAGCCGGAATCGTCCGCCCGGATGGGCGCGATGCCCGCGCGGAAAGGCTCACTCCAGCCCCGGGACCGGCAGGCCGAAGGCGGCGGCCAGCAGCACCATGTTGAGGCCGAGCACGACGGCTGCCCCGGCCACGGAGGCGATCTGGGTGAGCGGGCCGTTGGCGAAGGCCCCCATCACGCTGCGGCGGCGGGTGAACACCACCAGCGCGACCATCGGCACCGGCAGGGCGAGCGACAGCACCACCTGGGACAGGACCAGCGCCCGGGTCGGGTCGACGCCGATCGCCACCACCACGAAGGCCGGCAGCATGGTCACCAGCCGGCGGACGATGAGCGGGATGCGCCAGCCGGTGAAGCCCTGCATCACCATCTGCCCGGCGAGCGTCCCCACCACCGAGGAGGAGATCCCCGAGGCGAGCAGCGACACCAGGAAGGCGGCCCCGGCCGCCGGCCCGAGCAGCGGCGTCAGGGTGCGGTAGGCCTGCTCGATCTCGGCGACCTCGCTGTGGCCGGCATGGAAGGCGGCCGCCGCCATGATCACCATCGCCATGTTGACCAGGCCGGCCAGCAGCAGCGCCACCACCACCTCGCGGTTCGAGTAGCGGACCAGCAGGCGCCGGTCGGCGTCGGTCCGGGGGCTGCCCCGCCCCTGGGTCAGCCCCGAATGCAGGAACAGCGCGTGCGGCATCACGGTGGCGCCGATGATCCCGACCGCGATGGTCAGGGCCTGGGCGTCCGGGATCCTCGGGGTGACGAGGCCCTTGGCGGCGTCCGCCCAATCCACCGGGGCGATCACGAGCTCGACCGCGTAGCAGAGGCCGATCGTGCCGACCATGACGCCGATCGCGATCTCCAGCGGCCGGAAGCCCTCGTGCTCCAGGAGCAGGATCGCGTAGGTGACGATGGCGGTGATCGCCATGCCGGCCATCAGCGGCATGCCGGTGAGCAGCGACAGACCGATCGCGCCGCCGAGGAATTCCGCGAGGTCGGTGGCCATGGCGGCGACCTCGCTGATGCTCCACAGGCCGAGCCGCACCGGCAACGGCGTCGCGTCGCGGCAATGCTCGGCGAGGTTCTTGCCCGTGACGATCCCGAGCTTGGCCGAGAGCGCCTGGAACAGCATCGCGGTGAAGTTGGCGAGCAGCACCACCCAGAGCAGGCCGTAGCCGTAGCGCGCGCCGGCCTGGATGTTGGTGGCGAAGTTGCCGGGGTCCATGTAGGCGATCGACGCCGTCACGGCGGGACCCACGAACAGCAGGAACCGGCCGCGTCCGCCCGACCGCCCGTCGAGCGTGTCGCGGATCGCCTGCTCCGTGCGCCGGCTCATCCTGCCGAGCGCGGGGCCATCCGGTGCCGTTCCCTCAGGCACAGGTCCCTGGGGCGCAGATCCCCGGGGCATCTGGCCCCCCGGGACCGTCGCCGCGTCCGGCGTTGCCATGCCTCACCCTTTTCTCAAAGATATAGCTTGGGCTATATTCAGGGGATCGGCCGCGGGTTTCAAGGGGGCATTTATGGGGGGCCGCGATCGCGTCGCGGGACTCCCCTCTCCGGGGCGGACTTTGCTAGACAGGGGTCGGGCGGCGCCGGGGGGCGGCGAGAGGGAGAGCCGATGCAGGAACCGTCCGAGCCGATTGCCCCCGAGACCGTGCTGGTCGATCCCGAGCGGCATGTGGAGAGCTTCCGCCAGGCCCGCGAGGCGCGGCGCTCCGAACTCGTCGAGGATTACGTCGAGCTGATCGACGACCTGATCGGCGACGGCGGCGAGGCGCGCCAGGTCGATATCGCCGCCCGCCTCGGCGTGGCCCAGCCCACGGTCGCCAAGATGCTCAAGCGGCTGTGCGAGGACGGCTTCGTCCAGCAGCGGCCCTATCGCGGCGTGTTCCTGACCGAGGCCGGCCGCCGGCTCGCCAGCCAGGCGCGCGAACGCCACCGCATCGTGGAGCGCTTCCTGTGCACCCTGGGGGTCAGCCCCGAGACCGCCCGGCGCGATGCCGAGGGGATCGAGCACCATGTCAGCGCCGAGACCCTGGCGGCGTTCCGCGCCTTCGTGGAGGGGCGGCAGGAGACCTGATCGGCGTCCGGGCGCATTGCGTCCGATGCGGGACGGCGTATCTTCCGCGTGATGCGTGCGCCTCGTCCGAAGTCGTCCCTGCCGCCTGTCGGCGGACTCGGTTCCGAGCCCGTCCGGGAACTCGACCGTGTCCGGATTCTGCGGGCGGTCTCGGGCGACGACGACGTGACGGTTCCGGCCGGTACGACCGGTACCGTCGTAGCGATCTATGCGGACGGCGAGGCCTTCGAGGTCGAATTCACGGAGCCGGTCGACACGCTGGCGACGGTCGAGGCCGACACCGTGTGCCTCGTCGAGCGAGCGGTCGTGTGACCGACCCGGACGCTTGGCCGTCCCGCTTTCACGTCGCCCCAGCCAAGGTCTCCGCCTATCTGCTCAATCCGAGCCACCGGGACGGCGCCGCGAACTGCCGGTTCCTCGCCGCGTTCGGATTTACGCCGGGTGATCCGGACGCCCTGATCGATGCGTTGCTCGACCCTGCGCGGCAGCCGCATTTCCGCGGGTTCGTGCCCGGATATCGGGCCACCAAGCTTTACTTCGAGGGCCCCCTGGCCGCCCGCGGTGGCTTGGATCCGCAGGTCAGAACCGTCTGGCAGGTCGATGATGCCGATCCGTCCCGGACAGCACGGTTCATAACCCTGAAGCCGCTTCCGCGGCCCCGACCCTGACCGTCCGCCACTCACACCGTCGGCGCCGCCACCTTCTGGCGCAGTCCCAGGATCACCGCGCGGAGCATCTCGGCGCCTGCCTCGCCGGGATCCGGCAGGGTGCCGGAGCGGGAGGCGTAGATCCGCTCGTGCACGAAGGCGAGCTTGGCGATCACCGTGGGGGTCAGCTTGAACGGGTAGAGCGCCGGCTGGCCCATGCTGTGGGACAGGGAGTTGATCGCGTAGGTGAGCGGCAGCCACGCCTCGATCAGCCGGTCGAGGTCCTGGGTGTCGTAGGGATCGAAATCGATCACCGTGGGCGCCGGCCTGGCGTGGCGCAGGCGCGGGCGCACGTGCAGCTCGAAGGTCGAGGCGGTCTCCACCGTGTCGACGATGTGCAGGTAATGCGCGAAGGTCTCGGCGAAGTCCTCCCAGGGATGGGCGGTGGCGTAGGCCGAGACGTAGGAATCCTCCCAGTCGGCCGGGGCGCCGCGGGCGTAATGGTCCTGCAGGGCCTGGACGTAGTTCAGGCTCTCGTCGCCGAACAGCGCCCGGAACGCGCCCATGGTCGGCCCGTTCATCACCAGCAGGTACCAGAAGTAATGCCCGATCTCGTGCCGGAAATGGCCGAGCAGGGTCCGGTAATGCTCGCCGAACAGGATCCGCCGCCGCTCGCGCTCGACGTCGTCGGCCTCGGCGATGTTCATGGTGATCAGGCCGTTGATATGGCCCGTGAGCACCGGCGTCCCGGCCGAGAACGTCTCGGAGGGATCGACCAGGAAGTCGAAGGCCAGGCCGTCCGTGTACTGGGCCCGGGTCGCCAGCGGCAGTTCGAGGCGCAGCAGCGAGTAGAACAGCCGGCGCTTGGCCGCCTCGATCTGGCGCCAGCGGGTGAGGTTCCAGGATTGCGAGAGGTCCGGCACCACCCGGTTGTGCCGGCAGGCGGTGCAGAAGATGTCGGGGCTGTCCTCCGGCACCAGCCAGTTGCAGGCCCCCGACAGGGCGTTGTTGCAGTAGCGGTAGCGCCGGCCGGGATCCGCGTAGGCGTGGAAGGTCTGGGCGCCGCCCATGGCGGGATGGCTTGAGAGCGCCACGGGCTCCAGGGCCGAGACCTCGTGCACCGCGCAGGCATAGCCCAGCTGCCGCGCGCAGCTCTCGCAGGCGGTCGCCTCGAAGGTGACCGGCTGGTCGCAGGCCTGGCACTGGAAGAGCTTCATCGCGCCGTCCCGGGCCGGCAACCGGCCCACCTTCCGGTCAAACGAGGGCGGCCGGCAAAGTTCCGGCCAAGGTCGGCGGCGATCCCCGGAAGCGGGCGCCGCCGCACGAAAATTGCTTGTGACCCCATCCTTGGCACATAACCACGCGGTGGGGCTTGGCGATCGACCCGCTGCGGCGCCCGGTACCGGCTACGAGACCGCATTCGATCCTTCAGACGGAGCTATCGTGTCGATCAAAGCCGCCCTGCACCACGTCACGCATTACCGCTACGACCGGCCGATCAGCCTCGGCCCCCAGGTGGTGCGCCTGCGCCCGGCTCCGCACGCGCGCACCAAGGTGCCGGCCTACGCGCTGACGGTGACGCCCGCCAACCATTTCCTGAACTGGCAGCAGGATCCGAGCGGCAACTGGCTCGCCCGCCTGGTCTTCCCGGAGAAGACCGACGAGCTGAAGATCGAGGTCGACCTCACCGCCGAGATGGCGGTGATCAACCCGTTCGATTTCTTCGTGGAGGATTACGCGCAGACCCGCACCTTCGCGTACGAGCCCGACCTGTCGGAGGAGCTGGCGCCCTACCTGATGCCCGTGGACGCGGACGGGCCGGAGATCGAGGCGCTGCTCGCGCGGCTGCCCGAGGAGACCAGCACGGTCCTGTTCCTGGTGGCGCTCAACGGCATGATCGCCCGCGAGATCGCCTACGGCGTGCGCCTGGAGCCGGGGGTCCAGACGCCGGCCGAGACGCTGCGGCTCAAGAGCGGGTCCTGCCGGGATTCGGCCTGGCTGCTCGTTCAGGTGCTGCGCCGGATCGGGCTCGCGGCCCGGTTCGTCTCCGGCTACCTGATCCAGCTCGTGCCCGACACCACCGCGGTCGACGGCCCGGCCGGCGCGTCGGCCGACTTCACCGACCTGCACGCCTGGGCCGAGGTCTACCTGCCGGGCGCCGGCTGGATCGGCATGGATGCGACCTCCGGGCTGCTCACCGGCGAGGGCCACATTCCGCTGGCCGCGACCCCGCATTACCGCTCGGCCGCGCCGATCTCGGGCGTGGCCGAGCCGGCCAAGACCGAGTTCGGCTTCGAGATGCGGATCACCCGGGTCGCCGAGACGCCGCGGATCACCAAGCCCTATTCCGAGGCGGTCTGGTCGGCCATGGACGCGCTGGGCGAGCGGGTCGACGCCGACCTCGTGGCCCAGGACGTCCGGCTGACCATGGGCGGCGAGCCGACCTTCGTGTCGGTGGACGATTTCGAGGCGCCGGAATGGAACATCGCCGCCGTCGGCCCGACCAAGCGGCGGCTCGCCGACACGCTGATCCGGCGCCTGCGCGACCGCTTCGGCCCGGGCGGCCTGCTGCATTACGGCCAGGGCAAGTGGTACCCCGGCGAGAGCCTGCCCCGCTGGGCCTTCGCCCTGTACTGGCGCAAGGACGGCAAGCCGATCTGGAAGGATCCGGCCCTGATCGCCCCGGAAGCGGGCGAGGGGTCTGAAGGCACCGCCACGATCGCCCAGGCGCAGGCGCTGGCCGACACCCTGGCCCGCCGGCTCGGCCTGTCCGACTACGTCTTCCCGGCCTTCGAGGATGGCGAGCTCTGGGAGAAGAAGGCCGCGGAGCTGCCGGTCAACGTCACGCCGGCCGCCGCCAAGTCCGGCTCGGTGGAGTTCGACGCCCGGATCCGGCGCGTCTACGCCCGCGGCCTCGGCGAGCCGGCGGGCTACGTCCTGCCGCTGGCGAGCCTGCCCACCGGCAAGGACGGCGACGCCGACCGGGTCTGGATCTCGGAGAAATGGGAATTCCGCCGGGGCCAGGCCTTCCTGGTGCCGGGCGATTCGCCCCTCGGCTTCCGGCTGCCCCTGTCGTCCCTGCCCTACGTGCCGCCCGAGCACTATCCCTATTACCAGCCGCAGGACCCGCTGGAGCCCCGCGGCCCCCTCCCCGACGACCCGAAAGCCAAGACCGTCGTCAACGGCGCCGGCATCACCGGCGTCGCGGTGCGCACCGCGCTGGCGATCGAGCCCCGGGACGGGATCGTGCGGGTGTTCATGCCCCCGACCCAGCGCGCCGACGAGTATCTCGAGCTTGCCGCCCATCTCGAGGCGGCCGCCGCCGCGCTGAAGCTGCCGATCCATATCGAGGGCTACGAGCCGCCCTACGATCCGCGCATCGGGCTGATCAAGGTCACACCCGATCCCGGGGTGATCGAGGTCAACGTCCACCCGGCCGCCTCCTGGCGCGAGGCGGTGGCGATCACCACCGACCTCTACGCCGAGGCCCGGCAGACCCGGCTGGGCGCGGAAAAATTCATGGTCGACGGCCGCCATACCGGCACCGGCGGCGGCAACCACGTGGTCATGGGCGGCGTCACGCCGGACGATTCGCCGTTCCTGCGCCGACCCGACCTGCTCAAGAGCCTGGTGCTCTACTGGCAGCGCCACCCGGCGCTCTCCTACCTGTTCTCCGGCCTCTATATCGGCCCGACCAGCCAGGCCCCGCGGATGGACGAGGCCCGCCACGACGGGCTCTACGAGCTGGAGATCGCGCTCGCCCAGATCCCGGCCCCCGATGCGCCCAATATCCCGCGCTGGCTGGTCGACCGGGTGTTCCGCAACATCCTGGTGGATGTCACCGGCAACACCCACCGGGCCGAGATCTGCATCGACAAGCTGTACTCGCCGGACGGGCCGACCGGGCGCCTCGGCCTCCTGGAGTTCCGGGCCTTCGAGATGCCGCCGGATGCCCGCATGAGCCTCGCGCAGCAATTGCTGCTGCGGGCCCTGGTCGCGTGGCTGTGGCGCGAGCCGCAGACCGGCGGATGTGTCCGCTGGGGCACGACGCTCCACGATCGGTTCATGCTGCCGCATTTCCTCTGGGCCGACTTCCTCGGGGTGCTGGAGGATCTCGGGGCGGCAGGCTACGCTTTCGACCCGGTCGCGTTCGAGGCGCAGGCCCAGTTCCGCTTCCCGGTCTTCGGCGTGGTCGAGCAGGGCGGGGTCCGGATGGAACTGCGCCAGGCACTGGAGCCCTGGCACGTGATGGGCGAGGAAGGGACGAGCGGGGGCACCGTGCGCTTCGTCGACAGCTCGGTCGAGCGGCTTCAGGTCAAGGTCGAGGGCTTCGTGCCCGAGCGGCACGTCATCGCCTGCAACGGGCGCCGGCTGCCCATGACCGGCACCGGCCGGGCCGGCGAGGCCGTGGCCGGCCTGCGCTTCAAGGCCTGGCAGCCGGCCTCGTCGCTGCACCCGACGATTCCCGCCCACTCGCCGCTGACCTTCGACATCCTGGACGCTTGGAGCGGGCGCTCGCTCGGCGGCTGCCGCTACCACGTCGCCCATCCGGGCGGCCGCAACTACGAGACCCACCCGGTCAACGCCTACGAGGCGGAGGGGCGCCGCCTCGCCCGCTTCGAGCCGCTGGGCCACACGCCGGGCCGGATCGAGATGCCCCGCGCCGAGGCGAGCGCTGAGTTCCCGCTCACCCTCGACCTGCGCATGCCGGCCCCGACATGACCGGGGTCCGGTGATGGAGGCGGCGCTCGCATCCGGCGCCGCCCGGGCCGAGGCGGTCGAGAGCCGGCGGGAGCGCGTCGCGCGCTGGACCGCGGGCTACCGGCCCGCCCCCGGCCGGCCGGACGAGTTCCTGGGGCCCGACGGTGCCCCGCGCGGGGCGTGGCCGCGCCTGCTCGACCATCTCGGCGCGCTGACCGAGCCGGAGATCCTGGCCCGCTTCGTCTCGGCGGAGCGGCACATCCGGGATGCCGGCATCTCCTTCCGCATCTCCGGCGACCAGCGCGAGCATCCCTGGCCGCTCGGCTGCCTGCCCCTGGTGATCGAGGGGGCCGAGTGGCGCGAGCTCAGCGCCGGCATCGTCCAGCGCGCCGAGCTGATGGAGGCGATCCTCGCCGATTCCTACGGCGCGGGCCGGCTGGTCGCCGACGGGCTGCTGCCCGCCGCGATCGTGGCCGGGACGCCGGAATTCCTCCACCCCCTGCACGGGGTCGCGCCCCCCGGCGGCCATTACCTCAAGCTCTACGCCGCCGATCTCGGCCGGGGGCCCGACGGGCGCTGGCAGGTTCTGGCCGACCGGACCCAGGCACCCTCGGGCCTCGGCTGGGCGCTGGAGAATCGCATGGTCCTGGCCCGGACCTTCCCGGACTTCTTCCAGGATCTCCACGTTGAGCGCCTGCCGGCCTTCTTCCAGGCGTTCCGCGAGGGGCTGGCGCTGGGGGCCGAGCGCTCCGACCCGCGCATCTGCCTGCTGACTTCGGGCCCCTACAGCAGCACCTATGTCGAGCAGGCGGCGCTCGCCCGCTATCTCGGCCTGATGCTGGTCGAGGGCGACGACCTCGTCATGCGGGACGGCGCCCTGCACGTGCGCACCGTCTCGGGGCTGAAGCGGGCCGATGCCCTGTGGCGCCGGATCGACGCCGATTATCTCGATCCCCTCGAGCTCAACCCCGCCTCGCGGCTGGGCGTGCCCGGCGTGATCGAGGCCCTGCGCAACGGCTCCCTGGTGATGGCCAACATGCCGGGCTCGGGCCTTGTCGAGTCCGCGGCGCTCGCCCCCTATCTCGACGGCATCGCCCGCCGGCTCCTGGGCGAGCCCCTGCGGCTCGGGCATCCGCGGGCCTGGTGGTGCGGCGACCTCGAAGGCCTGGCCCACGCGCAGGCGAATCTCGACAGCCTGATCCTGCGCCCGGCCGCCACGCCCCAGCGCGGGGCGGGGCGCGACGCGATGCTGGCGCCCCAGGCTCTGGCGGCGGAGCGGGCGCGGGTCGTGGCGGCCCTGCGCGACCGGCCGTTCGACTACGTCGCCCAGGAGGCCGCGCCGCTCTCGACCATGCCCGGCTGGGAGCGCGGCGAGGATGGCGGCCTCGTCCTGGTGCCCCGCCCCTTCGTGGTGCGCGTCTTCGCCGCCCGGACCGCCACGGGCTGGCAGGTGATGCCGGGCGGCTTCTGCCGGGTCTCCGAGCGCGAGGATGTCGACCCGATCGAGATGCGGCTCGGCATCCGCTCGGCCGACCTGTGGGTGCTGTCCGAGAGCCCGGTCGAGGCGCCGCTGATCGGCTCCCACGCGGCCCCCCGAGTGCGGCGGGTGGGCGGCCACCTGCCCTCCCGGGCCGCCGACGGCCTGTTCTGGCTCGGCCGCTACCTCGAGCGCACCGAGGCGGTGATCCGCTTGGTCCTGGCCCATCTGCGCAGCGTCGGCGACGCGGTCGGGGCCGACATCTCCGGGGCCCTCGACACCCCGGCCGCCCTGGCCCTGCGGGCGATCCTCTACGATTGGGGCGCCATCGGCGCCACCGACCTGCCGACCGCCCGGCTCGCCCAGGAGGCGCTGACCGGGCGCGAGCTGTACGGCTCGGCCCGCGCCCATATCGTCTCGGCCCGGCGCAACGCCGCCGCGCTCCGCGCCCGGCTCTCCGGCGAGGCCTGGCGGGTGCTCGCCGACCTGATTGAGAGCGTGTCCCTGGATACCGAGCGGACCTTCACCGAGTCGCAGATCGCGGGCCGGGCCGAGCGGGCGCTGAGCCAGCTGGCCGCCCTGTCGGGGCTCACCCACGAGAACATGAGCCGGGCGGAGGGCTGGCACTTCGTCGAGCTCGGCCGGCGCGTCGAGCGGGCGATCAACACCTGCACCTTCGCGCTCTCCTTCGCCAACGACGAGGCGACGCCGGGCTGCCTCGGGGTGATGCTGTCGCTGTGCGATTCGCAGATCAGCTACGGCCGGCGCTACATGCAGGGCGCGGCCCTCGACCCGGTCCGCGACATGGTGCTGCTCGACCCCTACAACCCGCGCTCGATCGCCTTCCAGGCGGAGGCGATCGCCCGGCATCTCGACGACCTGCCGGCGCTGTCGGCCGACGGCATCCCGGAGCCGCATCGCCGCCTCGCCTCCCGGATCCTGGCGGAGCTGCGCAGCGGCGAGGCCGCCGATTTCGACGCCGTGCGCCTCACCGCCCTGGAGACCGACCTCGAGCGCCTCGCCGACGGTATCGCGGTGCGCTACTTCCCGGCCGGGCCGAACGCCCTGCGCCCGGAAAAGCTGACGGGCCTCGCGTGATGAGGGGCGGCGCGCAATCCGGCCCGGATTCCTGTTCCTGCGTCAGGATCGCCGCAAAACCGATGGCCCTTTCGGCCTATGATGCGCGCGTCAGACATCGAATCGCGCGGCCGCCGGGATGATCTACACGCTGCGCCACCGCACCACCTACCGCTACGGCAAGCCGGTGCGCTTCGCCCGCTGCGCCCTGCGGCTCAAGCCGCAGGACGGCGAGGGGCAGAGCGTGCTGGCGAGCGCCGTGACCATCGACCCGAGCCCCACCAATGCGGTGATGCGGCGCGACTATTTCGGGATCGAGGCCGTGGCGATCACCCTCGATACGCCCCACACCACCTTCAGCGTCGAGGCGCTGTCCACGGTGCGGGTCGAGCGCCGCGTGCCGCCGGAGCCGGAATCCGGCCAGGCCTGGGAGCGGGTCCGCGACGCCGTGGTGGCCTCGCGCGACCTCGGCGGCCGGGCACCGGTCCACTTCCTGTTCCCGAGCGGCCGGGTGCCCCTCGTCCCCGACGTGACCGAGTATGCCCGGGCCAGCTTCGCGCCCGGCCGCAGCGCCTACGGGGCGGCCCACGACCTGATGCTGCGCATCGGCGCCGATTTCCGGTTCGATGCCAAGGCCACGCATGTGCGCACGCCGCTGGCCGAATCCTTCGCCCTCCGGGCCGGGGTCTGCCAGGATTTCGCCCACGTGATGATCGCGGGCCTGCGCGGCATGGGCCTGCCTGCGGCCTATGTCAGCGGCTATCTGCGGACCGTGCCGCCCCCGGGCAGGCCGCGGCTGCGCGGGGCGGATGCGAGCCACGCCTGGGTGGCGGTCTGGTGCGGCGAGGGCTGGCTCGGCCTCGACCCGACCAACGGCGTGCCGGTGCGGGACGACCACATCGTGGTGGCCCGCGGCCGGGATTACGGCGACGTGGCGCCGGTGGACGGCATCGTCAGCGGCTCGGGCAAGCAGCGCCTGAAGGTCGAGGTCGACGTGATCCCCGAGACCGAGACGCAGGATCTCGCCCTGGTGGGGTGAAACCGCGCCCGACCGCGCCGTGACGGCGCCGTGTCGGGGCTGCCCGCTTCGCCTTGACGTCCCCCGCTCCGGCCTCCCATCTGTTCCCTGTAACGGAGGCGGATGCATCGATGGTCACGCCCATCGCTCACAGGGTCCGGAAGCGTCGGGATGCCTTGCGGGCGGCGGGGCTCCGGCCGGTGCAGATCTGGGTGCCGGATACGAGCCGGCCGGGTTTCGCGGAGGAATGTCGGCGGCAATCGCTGCTGGTGGCGGCAGCCGATGCCTCCGATCCTGAGCTGAACGCCCTTCTCGACGCCGCCCTCGCGGATCTCGACGACCCGGCCGAGACGTGAGGCGCGGCGATCTCGTGACGGTCGCCCTGGCGGGCGATTTCGGGAAACCGCGTCCCGCCCTCGTGATCCAGTCCGACGCCTTCGCGCAGACCGGCACCGTGACGGTCCTCCTTCTGTCAACGACGTTGGTGGACGCACCGCTGATCCGGCTGACCGTGCAGCCGACGCCCGAGAACGGCTTGAACAGGCCGTCTCAGATCCAGATCGACAAGGGCATGTCGGTGCGGCGCGAGAAGGTCGGGCCGCCGATCGGCCGCCTCGATGACGCGACCCTGCTGGCGGTGACGCGCTCCCTCGCGCTGTTCCTCGGCCTCGCGTGATCCGGGCTCTGACAGTCATCTGGGCGGCCGGATCGGCCGGCCCTCACCACATCGTCCTGGCGGCCCGGGCCGGCCATTCCGCGTCGTAGGCCTGGCCGCCGACATCGCCCGCGGTGAGCGCGGCCAGGATCGCCCCGGGGCTCGGCAGCTCCGCCGGATCGACCCGGGCCTCGGGCTCCCACAGCCGGGACCGGACGATCGCCCGGGCGCACTGGAAATACGCCGCCTCGACCGTGATCACGAGGGCCGTGCGCGGCGCGTGGCCGTCCACCCGGAACGAGTCCAGGAGAGCCGGATCGGCCGAGATCACCGCCGTCCCGTTCACCCGGAAGGTCGTGCCCGAGCCCGGGATCAGGAACAGCAGCGCCACCCGCGGGTCGCGCACGACGTTGCGCAGGGAATCGATCCGGTTGTTGCCGCGCCGGTCCGGCAGGATCAGCGTGTGCGGGTCGGCGACCCGGACGAAGCCCGGGCGGTCGCCCCGGGGGCTGCAATCGAGCCCTTCGGGGCCGGATGTCGCCAGCACCGCGAACGGCGCGGCGGCGATCAGCGCGGCGTAATCCGGCGTGATCGCCGCCGTGACCTTGGCCACGGAGGCGGGGGCCAGCGGCGCATGATAGATCGCCTCCAGCTGCGCGACGGTCTCGACGATCATCGCCGTCAGGCGACCTTGGCCGCGCCGGCCGTGAAGGCGGCGTGCTCGGCCACCAGGGCGCCCGACAGGGCCGATGCGATCAGCGCCCGGGTCTCCGCCACCCCGTACAGGGCCACGAAGGAGCCGAAGCGCGGCCCCCGCGCCTCACCGAACAGCACGTTGTACAGGCTCGTGAACCAGGCCTGCGACACGCCGGGCCGCCCGTCCGGGCTCTTGGCCTTGCCGGACAGGTCCGGGAAATGCCGCCGCCCGACCTCGTAGACCGCCGCCTGCAGGGCCTCCGGGTCGGTGGAGCCGTCATGTGCCGCAAGGGTCTCCGACAGATCCTCCAGGGCGGCCCGCTCCTCCGGGGTGGGCTCCCGGTAGGTTTTGACCGGGCGCACGAAGTCGGAGAAGTACGTCAGGGCGTGGACCACAAGCCGGTCGAGGCCCGGATGGGTCTCCGGCCCGGTCTGCGGCGCGTAGCGGCGGATGAAGCCCCACAGCACCGCCGGATCCTCGGTGTTGGCCACCGCGGCGAGGTTGAGCAGCATCGCGAAGGTCAGGCTCGCGCCCTCGACCCGCTCGGGCTCCGGCGGGTTGCCGGCATGTAGGTGCCAGACCGGGTTGCCCAGCCGCAGCTTCGCGTCCTGGCCGGCATAGCGGTCGAGGAAGCCGATATACTCGTCGACGTGGCGCGGGATCACGTCGAAGAACAGGCGCTTGGCCTCCCGGGGCTTGTTGTACATGAACAGGCCTAGGGATTCCCGCGTGCCGTACTTCAGCCACTCGTCGATGGTCAGGCCGTTGCCCTTCGACTTCGAGATCTTTTGGCCCTTCTCGTCGAGGAACAGCTCGTAGTTGAACCCGTCCGGCGGCTCGCCGCCGAGCGCCCGGGCGATCTTGCCGGACAGCTTGACCGAGTCGATCAGGTCCTTGCCGGCCATCTCGTAATCGACGCCCAGCGCCACCCAGCGCATTGCCCAGTCGGGCTTCCATTGCAGCTTGGCGTGGCCGCCGGTCACCGGGGTCTCGTAGCGCTCGCCCGTGGCGGGGTCGCGCCAGACCAGGGTGCCGGTCTCGACCCGCACCTCGTCGATCGGCACCTGCATCACGTGGCCGGTGACCGGGTGGAGCGGCAGGAACGGCGAGTAGGAGGCCGAGCGCTCGGCGCGCAGCGACGGCAGCATGATCTCCATCACGGCGTCGTAGCGCTCCAGCACGCGCAGC
Source organism: Methylobacterium sp. GXF4 (assembly GCF_000272495.1). NCBI lineage: Bacteria > Pseudomonadati > Pseudomonadota > Alphaproteobacteria > Hyphomicrobiales > Methylobacteriaceae > Methylobacterium > Methylobacterium sp. GXF4. The sequence goes on from NZ_AKFK01000057.1 coordinate 68,157, forward strand.
AGCGCCGCGTCGAACCGGCCCGACGTGTAGTAGTCGGTCGCGGAGGCGAACTCGTAATCGAAGCCGAAGCTGTCCAGGAAGGCGCGCAGCCGGGCATTGTTGGCCGCCCCGAAGGAGGGGTGCTCGTTCGAGAACGGGTCCGGGATGCGCGAGAGCGGCTTGCCGAGATGGGCGGCCAGCATCTCGCGGTTCGGCACGTTGTCCGGGACCTTGCGCAGCCCGTCCATGTCGTCCGAGAAGGCGAGCAGCCGGGTCGGCACCGCGTCCCGGGTCAGCACCCGGAAGGCGTGGCGCACCATGGAGGTGCGGGCGACCTCCCCGAAGGTGCCGATATGCGGCAGCCCCGACGGCCCGTAGCCGGTCTCGAACAGAACCTCGGTCTTGCCGGATTTCTCCAGCCGCGCGACGAGCTTGCGCGCCTCCTCGAACGGCCAGGCGGCGGCGGTGGCGGCGGCCTCGATCAGGTCGGGGTCGAGGGTCAGGGCAGGTGCGGTGGGCATGATTTCGTGGGTGACGGAACGCTGGGATCGCGTACCCTAGAGCGGTTCGAGCCCCAGCGGAACGCCCGTGGGCGCAATCCGGTGTCCCGGGGGCGTTCGGGGCAGGCTGATTGGGTTTAGCGCAGCCTCACAAACCATATTTGGCCCGGATGGCCTGCACCTCAGCGTCCGTGGCGTATTCGCCGCGTGCTTCCTCGGCATCGGCTGCGTCCTGCTCCGCCTCCTCCTCTGGGGTGAAGTGGTAGACAGGCGTCTCCTCCCCCAGGATCGCGAGCATCACACGGGCGATCTCGTCCTGCATCTCCGGGGCGAGGTCCCGCGCCTTCGCCACGGCCTTGTCGAGAAGATCCGTCATGCCTCGATCCTGTCGGGGAGACCCGGCGCGGCGCAGGATCCCGATTCCCGGCCGGGAAGAAAGCCCCTCAGAACGGGCTCACCGGGAAGAAGCGCAGGTACAGCTCGGTGTATTTCCCGTCGTCCCAGACCCGCTGGAGCGCGTCGTCCAGCGCCCGGGATAGCGCCGCATCCTCCTGGCGGGTGATCAGCCCGATGCCCTCGCCGAAATAGCGGTTCTCCAGATAGTCGCCGCCGATCAGGGCGCAGCAATTGTCCGCCTCCTGGCCGCCGACATAGAGGGCGAGGTTGAGGCCGTCGGCGAACAAATAGTCGATCTCGCCGCGCTTGAGCGCGCCCTCGGCGGCGGCCAGGTCGAGGAACTCCTTCGGGACGGCCTTGGGGAAGAAGGCCTTGAGGTAGGCCGCATGCGCGCTGCCGCCCATCACCCCGACGCTGCGGCCGGCCAGCGCCGCGGCCGAGGGGACCGGCAGGCCCTTGTCGGTGCGCGCGGCGAAGCGCGCCGGCCAGCGGAAATACGGCCGCGTCGCCAGGAATTTCTCGCGCAACGTGGCGGTCAGGGGGACGGCGGCCGCGATCACGTCGCCCTGCCGGCCGTCCAGGGCGTCGAGCAGGGTATCGAACCGGCGCGCCTGCACCGTGCAGGTGATCGTCAGCTTCTCGCAGACCGCGCGGGCGAGCTCGACCGCGAAGCCGGTGGGGTTGCCGTCGGGGCCGGCGAAGTGCAGCGGCGGGAACTCGTCGTCGGTCAGGAACCGGATCGCCCGGCCGGTCTGGGGTGCCTCGACCCGCTCACCCCGGCTGCGCGGGTTCCAGAAATTCGGGACCGTCACGGCGGGCGTCGCGGCTTGTGTCGCGGCCGGCGGCGCAGCGCTGGCGGGGCCGGATCCGGCCCATAGGAGCGCCGTGAGCACGACCATCCCGAGGGACGATCGCGCGCGTCGTCCGCCCGATCTTGACGACGGGAAGACGGCGATGCTCCTCTCGGAGGACGGGAATCGGGTCTGGCTCACACCCCTCCCCTAGCACGTCCTGGAGCCACCGGGGGAGCGCCGGCGTGTCGGTCCAGCGCCTGCCCACGGCCGCATTCGCGCACAGGATCTCCCTGCCGCCGGAGATCGGTTTCCTGCTCGCCGAGGGTGTCGACGCCCAGCGGCTGATCCGGGCGGCCCGGGACGCCGCCGCTTCCGGCACCGACGCGGCGACCGCCCTCCTGAATGCCGGGCTGCTGGACGAGACGGCGTATTATCGTGCCCTGGCCCGGAAACTCGGTGCCCCCTATCTCGACGGGCCGATTCCGTTCGGGCTGGGGCTGCGCTTCCCCGACAGCCTGGTCGCCGGGCTCGCGCCGCTGGCGCCCGGATCGGTCGCCCCCTGCGTGCTGGCGCCCCGCGGCCGGCTGATCGCGGAGCTTCTCGACGCCCCCCGTCGCGCCGCGATGCCGGCGATCACCAGCCCGACGCATCTGCGCGAGGCGGTGTTCGCGGCGATCCCCGGGGCGGTGGCCGATCACGCCGCGCAGGATCTGCGGCGCCACAGGCCCGAGCAGGCCGTGCCGCACGAGCCCGCGAGCCGGTGGCTGCTGCTCCTCGCGCTCGCGTCGATCGCGGCGCTGTGCCTCTTCGCCCTGCTCCCGCCGCCCCTCGCCCGTGCGGTGACCCTGGCGGGCCAGGGCCTGTTCCTGGCGATGACGACGTTCCGGCTGACCGCGCCGGTCATCGCCGCCCCGGTCGCCGCCGCCCCGGTGGACCTGCTCCCCGACGCCGAGCTGCCGGTCTACACGGTGCTCGTCGCGCTCCATCGCGAGGCCGCGGTGGTGCCGCGCCTGATCCAGGGGCTCGCGGCCCTCGATTATCCGGCGGCCAAGCTGGACATCAAGCTCCTGATCGAGGCGGACGACCCGGAGACCGCGGCGGCCTTGGCACGGATCGTCCTGCCCGCCCGGTTCGAGGTGATCACGGTGCCGCCGGGCGCGCCCCGCACCAAGCCGCGGGCGCTCAACGCCGCCCTGCCGCTCGCCCGCGGTGCCCTGCTCACGGTCTACGATGCCGAGGACGTGCCCGATCCCGGGCAGCTGCGGCTCTCCGCGTCGCTGTTCGCGCGCCTGCCCGAGCGCACCGCCTGCCTGCAGGGCCGCCTCGTGATCGACAATGCCGGCGATTCGCACTTGGCCCGCGCCTTCGCCCTCGAATATGCGGGGCTGTTCGACGTCCTGAACCCGGCGCTCGCACGCCTCGACCTGCCGGTCCCGCTGGGCGGCACCTCGATGCACCTGCGCACCCGGGTGCTGCGGGACTTGCGCGGCTGGGATTCCTGGAACGTCACCGAGGATGCCGATCTCGGCATCCGGCTGGCCCTCGCGGGCTACGCGGTGGGCGACCTGCCGAGCGCCACGATCGAGGAGGCGCCGGCCCGGCTCGGCCCCTGGCTGGCCCAGCGCACCCGCTGGCTGAAGGGCCTGATGCAGACCAGCCTCACCCACGGGCGCCGCCCGCTGGCCAATGCCTACCGGCTCGGCGGACTGGAGGCGCTGTGCGCGGCGGCGCTGGTGCCCGGCACGGTGGCCTCTTCCCTGGCCTATCCGGTCTGCCTCGCCTGCGCGGTCTGGAACTTCCTGGTTCTGGAAATCCCCGCCGCCCCGTCCTTCGCGGACAATCTCGCCGCGGGTTTCGCCATCACCCTGTTCGGCGTGGGATTTGCCGCCATGGTCCTGCCGGCCCTGGTCGGCTGCACCCGTCGCGGCTGGGGCGACCTCGCGCAATCGACCCCCTGGATGCCGGCCTACTTCCTGCTCGTCAGCCTGGCCGCCTGGCTGGCCCTGATTGAGCTGGTTCGCGCGCCGGTGCGCTGGAACAAGACCCAGCACGGCCTGTCCCGCACCTCGCGCAGCGGCCGGCTGCCCCGGCGGGCGTCGTAAAGCGCGGATTCGGATGACACAGATGTTGCCAGCGCACGGAACTTTGGGAACAGTCGGCCAAGGCGGCTCGTTCGGCCCTTGCGGCACGTCGCTTTGGCGAGCCGGAGACGACTAGGACAACTCTATGGCTACCGGTACCGTGAAGTGGTTCAACGAGACCAAGGGCTACGGCTTCATCCAGCCCGATGATGGCGGCAAGGACGTGTTCGTCCACATCTCGGCTGTCGAGCGCGCAGGGATGCGCAACCTGATCGAGGGGCAGAAGATCTCCTACGACGTCGAGGCCGATCGGCGCAGCGGCAAGGAGAGCGCGGCCAATCTGAAGGCCGACTGAGCTTTCCCGATCCGGGACCGGAGCGGGCGCCCGCGCTTGCGCTTTGGCTAACCGGAGCTGCCTATCATCGGTTTCGCGAGCCGCGTTGCGTATCGGCTCGCGCCGGTGACATCGACGACCTCCCCGCTGCCCCGTGATCGGATCGGGGCGCGGGGGGGCGTGTCACGCAGGATCCTCTCCTTCCGACGCCGCGACCGAAACCTGGCTCTCCGGAGCCTGCGGGCCCGGATGCATCAGGGTCGCGTGCCGGTCATGCGCCTTCCAGACCGGTAGCGAGCCTTCCCGGACGAACATCGCGAAGGCTTCCACCGCCTCCCAGCGCGCGAAGGCCTGCTCCCCGTCGAGGGCGCGACCGACGATGCAGGCGCCCTCGGGCGCCTCCAGATCGGGGGCTGACGCCGGGCTGCGGCGCTCCAATGCGAAGACCACGCCCGATCGATCGGGCCTGAGCGCGTCCGGCAGAGCCCCGATCCGGCGCCAGAGACAGTGCCATTGGACGCAGGTCTCGGGACGCTCCGCGTAGATCCCGCAAGCCCGGCCGGTGTTGTGCCGACACAGGATTCCCGCGGGCTTGTCGAGCGCCTTGATCTCCAGGACCCGGCAACAGGCCGTGCACGCGCCGCAGGAGCGACCGGGGACGAGGCCGCCTGCGGCGCGCGAGGCCGTCAAGCGCGGAGGGCCGCGGCCGAGGAGGTCATCGATGATCCTGTGAGGGGCCGACGCGCGGAGTGCGGCGTCAGCAAACGCGGTGGGATGCCAGCCGGTGATGTTACAATGTTGCGAAACGTCCCCCCGCGGTGGAGAGCCTCGCCGATGCCCGAGAATGCCACGCTCTGGGACCTCGTGACCGACGAGCGCATCGCCATCGAGGCGGTTGGCCGCGCGGTCGACGCCTATCTCGCCGAACCGACGACGCAGGATCACCCGATCGGGCCGGATCACGTCCTCGATCTGGCCGCGGCCGTCGCGGCGCATGCCTTCGCACCCGCCACGATGGTCGATGTCGAGGCCGACGAGCCGGCCCGCCGCATGGCCGTTCGATCGGCCCTGCTGATGGCGCGCCCCACGGCGCGATGACGCGCCGGCCGCCGGCCTCGCACTCGGCCGCATCGCCCCGTCCCGGAGCGGCGCGGCCGGGAGGCCCTACTCGTCGTCGTCGTCGTTGACCTCGACGAGGTCGGCGGTGTTCTCGTCGTCCTCGTCGACCACCAGGGTGTCGTCCTCGACCGTCTCGCCGTCATCCTCGATATCCAGGGCGTCGTCGCCCTCGGTATCGGTGTCCTTGTCGGCTTCCTCGGCTTCGACCTCGTCGAGCGACACGAGCTCGGGGCCCTCGGCCTCGTCCTCCTCGTCGGCCGGCGCCTCCTTGCGGGCCACGACGGGCGGGGCGGCCCGGCCGAACGACGTCGCGACGGCGGTCGGGACGACCTCGCCCGAATAGGGGGAGACGACGGGATCCTTGTTGAGGTCGTAGAACTTTTTCCCCGTCGTCGGGCAGATCCGCTTTGTACCAAGGTCCGGACGCGCCACTGCAACTCTCCTTAGAACGTGTTCGATGCCGGATTGCCGGCGTGGTTTCGAGCCTGTGTAGCACAGGACGGCGTCCGGCTACCCCTCCGTTGCGCCCTCTGTGCAGGGCGCATCACGGATCCTTGGCGGACGGGCAGCCCTTTCCGGTCGGGAATCCGGATGCCCGCGACCGGGTCACGACCGGCCCGACGGACCTGTCCGGAAGCCCGGATCGCGCCGCCTCGCCGGTGCGTCGCCCCCAGCCCATGACAGATTGCGCCGCGGAATGTCCGCAGGTGACTGGCATCCGCGCGGCAAGGCTGGCATAGGGCACTTATGTCAGACGTACCACACCCCTACTCCATCGAGGTCTCCCCCATCGCCAAGCCGGAGGGCCATTTCCAATGGGCCATCCGCCGGAGCGGTAAGCTGATCGAGCGATCCGATCGCCCGCATCGCAGCGAGGCGAAGGCGTATGAGAGCGCCATGGAGGCCATCGAGCGGGCGATGAAGCCGGGCGCCGACGGCGGCCGTCGCTGAGCGCATGAGGCCGGCGGCCCTGCCTCACGGCCCGTGAGGCGGCGCGCCGCACCGAATCAGGTCGCGATCCCGGTGCCCCGCCCTTCGGCGGGCGCCCCGGAGACGTGCGTCCGCCGCCACCGGCCTCGCGCCGTGGCGGAGGTGCGGTCGGCCATGCGTCGCGGTCCGGGCAGCAATCGCGGCCGCGGCTAGAACCAACTGCGGCCCAGCTCGTTGTCCAACATGCCGCAGCGGAAAGACCAGACTGACTGCACCTGCGCGACCCTGCGGGAACGCCTGGCGTTCAACATCCTGTTGGACGAGCTGGCCATCGCGGCGTTGTCGGACGCGCTGGCGCTCCTGCACGCCACCGGCGATCCGGGCGCCACGCAGATCGAGCATACGATCCGGACCCACCGCATCGCCATCCTGAAACAGCGGGTCATCCTCGGCGCCGCGGGCATCGAACTCGAATGACGGGGGCGGCGCTCTTCGTCGTGCGGGCGAGGAAATCTCACGGGACCGCAACGTACAATTGCCCGACCGCGGAATGGGCGCTCAGGAAGCTGGGCGATTTCCAGGCTGCCGGCCATGACAGCATCAGCATCGTCGGACCGGACGGGCAGAGCCTGACCGAGGCCGAGCTCCGCGCGATGATCGACGGTCCCGGGGCCGCGGCGCACAAAGCCGACCGCTTCACGGCCGATCTCAAGTCCTGAGCCTGCCGGTCGCGTTGCGAGCGACAGCGCCCCGGGATCAGCATTCCGGCAGGTTCACCGCGAGCCCGCCCAGGCTGGTCTCCTTGTACTTGGCGCTCATCTCCTCGCCGGTCTGGCGCATCGCCGCGATGCAATTGTCGAGCGGCATGAAGTGCGAGCCGTCGCCGCGCAGCGCCAGCGATGCCGCCGCCACCGCCTTGGTGGCGCCGATCCCGTTGCGCTCGATGCAGGGCACCTGAACCAGCCCGGCCACGGGATCGCATGTCATGCCGAGGTGATGCTCCAGGGCGATCTCGGCGGCGTTCTCGACCTGGGCGGGCGTCCCGCCGAGCACGGCGCAGAGGCCGGCCGCCGCCATGGCGCTGGCCGACCCGACCTCCCCCTGGCAGCCGGCCTCCGCCCCGGAGATCGAGGCGTTGTGCTTGATCAGGCCGCCGATCGCCGCGGCCGTCAGGAGGAATTCGGGAATCCGCGCCGGATCGGCCCCGATGCAATGGTCGAGGTAGTATCGGGCCACCGCCGGGACGACCCCGGCCGCGCCGTTGGTGGGCGCGGTCACGACCGCGCCGCCGGCCGCGTTCTCCTCGTTGACCGCCATGGCGTACACGCTCAGCCAATCCGTCATGACGTGCGGTTGGGCCATGTTCGAACCGTGCTCGCGTTCGAGCTGGTCCCGGATCCGCTTGGCCCGGCGCTTGACCCGCAGGCCGCCGGGCAGCTCGCCCTCCCGGGACAGGCCGCGCTCGACGCACGCATTCATCGCCTGCCAGATCCGGGTGAGGCCGGCCTCGACCTCCGCCTCGGAGCGGCCGACGAGCTCGTTGGCGCGCTTCATCGCGGCCACGGACAGGCCGCTGTCGTGCGCCATGCGGAGCATCGCCGCCGAACTCTCGAACGGATAGGGCCAGAGCCGGAGATCCGCGGCAGTGCCGGGCGGGGGCACGTCGGCGGCGCGCTCGGCCGCGGTGACCACGAAGCCGCCGCCGATCGAGTAGAAGGTCTCGGACAGGAGCGGCGCGCCCGCCGCGTCGAGGGCGGCGATCACCAGGCCGTTGGCGTGGCCGGGCAGCGGCGGTCCGTAATCGAACACGATCGCCGTCTCCGGGTCGAAGGCGAGGACCGGCAGGTCCACCGGGGCGAGCCGCTTCTCGGCGCGCAAAGCCTCCAGCCTGCGCTCCGCGTCGTCGATCGCGATGTCGGCCGGCCGGAATCCCAGGAGGCCGAGCGCTACGGCGCGGTCGGTGGCGTGTCCGCGGCCGGTGAAGGCGAGCGAGCCGTGCAGCGTCACCCGCAGGGCGGCGGCCGCGGCCCGCGCCTCGTGCCGACGCAGGAGATCGAGGAAGTCGGCGGCCGCCGTCATCGGCCCCATCGTGTGGGACGAGGAGGGCCCGAGGCCGGGCTTGAAGACGTCGAACACGCTGAGAAACATCGGTTTGCCTATACCGGCCGCGATACCCCGTCACGGGCCGCGGCGATCCTTCATCGAAGCCACGGCCGCGCCGGCCGACGGCGCTCCCGCCGGTGCGGCGATCCGCTGTCGACGCCGACAGGGCCCCGATGGAAGAAACGCGCCACGTGCCGATCGGGCCCGGGATCGCCCATGGCCGCGCTCGGGCAGGAGGATGTATCGGGGGCGCATGGGCGGAGGCTTGCCGCGGACGCGCCAGCGGTGCCGGAAGCGCGTTACGCCGCGCGCTGCAGCGCGCGTCGGGGGTTAAGCCGCGTCGGCGGGGTCCTTGATCGCCCCGGGGGCCTGCTCTGCCGTCCGGGGAGCCGCGCTGCGGTCCGCCCCGTCCCGGGAATTCGAGTCGGACGCCGGTTGCGGGTAGCCATTCGCACCGAGGCGCTTCCGGCCGGCGCGGGCGCTGGCCTTCTTGTCCTCCGGAGAGGGGTGCGCGCTGCCGCTCTGATCCCGGGCCATGACGATCTCCTGACCTCACATCCAACCGGTGAGGCGGCCCCCGGTTCGGTGTCGGCGGGAGGAGAGCCTCGCCCCGGTATCGGATCCGGGACGAGGCGTCAGCTGCGGCCGGGGCGAGGAGCCCCGGCGCGCGGCGGCGTCAGTAGCGGCAGACGCGCCGCGGGCCGAAGGGCGTCGGGCGGAAGAAGCAGCGGGGGCCGTAGAAGCGCGGCCGGCGGTATATCGGGCGGCAGCGGCCGTAGGGCCCGGGTGCGAAGCCGGGACCGCAGCCATAGGCGACGGTGCTGATCGGCGCGGCCCCGGTGACCGTATCGGCGGCCGGCGGCGCCAGGGGCGCGGCGCCGGCGGAGGCGAAGCCGAGGCCGCCGACGACGGCCGCGGCTGCCGCGAGCATCTTCACGTGCATCATGGTCAGACCCTCTGTGCAGGCTTGCACCGGATCCGCCCGGCGCAAGATGCCGGGGAGATTGGTCCGGCGGCCTGAATAGAGGCTGACCTTGGCTTTTACGGCCCAGAAACAAACGGGTCCCCGGCCCGCGTGGCCCGGATGCGGCTTACGGGCTGCGGGGCTTGTCGCGCTCGGCGCCGAGGCTCTTGCCGCCCCGGGCCGCCTCCTCGGCCTCGGTGCCGGCCCGCTCCATCGGGCCGTCCTGCGGCTTGACCGTGCCGGTGGCCGTGTCCAGCGGGGCGTTGGCCAGGCCCTCGCTCTCGGGCTTGCCCTGGGGCATCCGCTGAGCCTGCGTGTCGGTCGGCACGTCAGCCATGCTGTGTTCCTTCACGGTCGGAGGGCCCGGCCTTCGGGGCCGGATCCGAAGGGGCCGGGGTGGCGCCGGCGGGAACGGCCGGCGGGGTCGGGTGGTGCTCGGCAGCTGCCCGCGCCCGACGCTGGGCGTCGTACTCGGTGTTGGCGAGATCCTGGGTGTTGGTCGTCGGCGCGTCTTGCATGCGGAGGCTCCCTTTCGGGGACAACCCCGTGAGAGGCCGGCGGTATCCGACCGCGCGGATGGGCCCGTCGGGCGGGGCGACGGGTGGGGCCGACCTTCGGTCGCAGCGCACGGACAAGCCGCCGAGGAACGGCGCTGCCGGCCTCGTGTTGATGGCCCAATCAAGATCCGCGAGGCGCAGCGATGTCAGGAACCGCCAAGAAGACCGATCCGAAGCTGTGGGACAAGGTCAAGCACGAGGTCACGGAATCCGACAAGGGCGGCAAGCCCGGGCAATGGTCGGCCCGGAAGGCCCAGATGGCGACCGCCGAATACAAGAAGGAAGGCGGCGGCTACGCCGGCAAGAAGGATCCCGACAACCACCTCCAGCAATGGACCGAGGAGGAGTGGGGCACAAAATCCGGAACGGAGAGCGGCAAGACCGGCGAGCGCTACCTGCCCAAGAAGGCCCGGGAGAGCCTGACCGACGCGGAATACGCGGCCAGCACCGCCAAGAAGCGGGCCGATACGCGCAAGGGCAAGCAATTCTCGAAACAGCCCAAGGCGGCGGCCGAGAAGGCTGCTGCGGCGCGCGAGGGCGGGTCTTCAGGCGTGACGAAGGCGGCGCTGATGCGCAAGGCCCGGGCGCAGAACGTGCCCGGCCGCTCGCGGATGTCGAAGGCCGAGCTCGCGCACGCCGTACAGGCCTAGGGAGGCGGAAACGAAGACGTCCCGGGATGTGATCCCGGGACGCTCCTCGACTAAGCGACCAGTCTGATCGGGCTGGGGATGCTTAGGTCAAGCGGTTTGGCGAGGTCTTAGTACGAGCCGAACTTGTAGTTCAGGCCGGCGCGGACCACGGCGAACTCGTCGTCGCGGCGGCCGACGTTGCTGTAGGCGACCGGGAAG
>NZ_AKFK01000058.1:0-124630 GCF_000272495.1 Methylobacterium sp. GXF4
GCGGGTCCAGGGCAGAGCCCTGGTCACTCGGGGGCTCCGCCCCCGAACCCCGCCCAAGGGCACGCCCTTTGGAAACCCCATCCCATGAGCCTTCAGGCGCCCATCACGCCGTCGAGGCCGCGCACCGCCGCGACGAGTTTCGGGCGGACCACGTCCATCAGGAACCGGGCGTCGGTGATGACGGTCGGGCCGCCGCAATTGACCGACATCGGCGGCAGGCCGCCGCCGGGATGGAAGCCCACGCCGATGGCGCAGACCGTCTCCTGCCACTCGCCGAACGAGGTGCAGCAGCCGATCTCTCGATGCTCGGCCACCGCCCGGTCGAGGCCGGCGCGCAGGGCGGGCCAGGCCACCGGGTCGAGGGCCTTCAGGTCCTCGTAGATGCTCTCGCGCTCGCGCTCGGGGCAGACCGCCACGTAGGCGCGGCCCATGGCGCTGCGGGCGAGCGAGATCCGCGAGCCGGTATCGAGGTTCAGCGAGATCGCGGCGGGGCCCCGCTGGCAATCGACGTAGCGCATGCTCAGGCGGTCGCGCACCCCGAGCCCCACCGAGGCGTTCGCCGCCTCCGCGACCGCCCGCAGCACCGGCCGGGCGATGCCGCGCACGTCGAGCCCGCCGAGGGCCGCCGAGCTCAGGGCGATCGTCGCATTGCCGAGCCGGTAGCGGCCGGTCTCGGCGGTGTGGTGCAGGTAGCCGAGCTTGGTCAGCGTGTAGGTCAGGCGCGAGACGGTGGAGCGCGGCAGGCCGCAGGCCGCAGCCAGGTCGTGGTTGGCGAGGCTGGTCCGCCCCGGCCCGAAACAGGCGAGCACCGCGAGGCCGCGGGCGAGCGCCGTGACGAAGTGGCGATCCTCCTTGGCGCCGTCCTCCTTGGTGCCGTCGCCCGGCGCGGCCTCGGGATCGGCGAGCAGGGCCTCGTCCGCGGCGTTCATCGGCGCAGGAACGCCGCGAAGGCCGCCTGCGCCTCCGGGCCCCGGCGGAGCGCGTGGAACACCTCCGCCTCCTCGGCCAGGGCATGGGCGACGCTGGCGTCCTGGCCCCGGCGCAGGGCCCGCTTGGTCGCCGCGATCGAGACCGGGGGCAGGGCCGCGAGGGAACGGGCCCGGGCGAGGGCAACCTCCAGGGCCGTCCCCTGCGGGACGGCGGCGTTGACGAGCCCGGCCGTCACCGCCTCCGCGGCGCCGAACGGCTCGCCCAGCATCAGCAACTCGGCCGCCCGCTTGGTGCCGGCGATGAGCGGCAGGAGGTAGCTCGACCCGCCTTCCGGGCTGAGGCCGAGCGCCGTGAACGGCAGGCGGAAGCGGGCGCCGTCCCCGGCATAGGCGAGGTCGCAATGCAGCAGCAGCGTCGTGCCGATGCCGACCGCGTGCCCCTCCACCGCCGCGACGACGGGTTTCGGGCAACCGCGCAGGGCCTTCAGGAAGGTCAGGCCCGGGCTGTCGCCGGCGGCCTCGACATCCTGGAAGTCCTTGAGATCGTTGCCGGCGGTGAAGCAGCCCCCCGCCCCGGTGAGCACCACGGCGCGCAGGGTCGCGTCGGCCCTGGCGGCGTCGAAGGCGGCGGCGAGGCCCGCATAGGTCGCCCGGTCGAGGGCGTTACGGCGCTCCGGCCGGTCGATGGTGACCAGCCGGATCCCGGGCTCTGGATCGGCGACGCGGACGCTCAAGAGACGGCCTCGCCGGCATAGTCCTCGGAAACGCCCGCGAGCCCGGCCCGGGCGGCGGCGTATTCCCGGGCGAGCCGGGCGACGAGGTCGGCGGTGGCCGGGGCGTCCGCGATGGTGCCGACACCCTGGCCGGCGCCCCAGACGTCCCGCCACGCCTTCACGCCGGCGCTGCCGAAATCCATCGCGGTCTTGTCGCGCGCCGGGAGCCCCTCGGGATCGAGCCCGGCGGCGCGGATGCTGGGCGTCAGGTAATTGCCCGGCACGCCGGTGAAGTAGGGGGTGTAGAGGATGTCGGCGGCGGCGCTGCCGGCGATCATGTCCTTGTAGCCCGACGCCGCGTTGGCCTCCCGGGTGGCGATGAACCGGGTGCCCATATAGGCGAGGTCGGCGCCCATGGCCTGGGCGGCGAGGATCGCCGAGCCGGTGGTGATCGCCCCCGACAGGATCAGCGGCCCATCGTAGAAGCGGCGGATCTCGCCGACCAGGGCGAAGGGGCTCAGCGTGCCGGCATGGCCCCCGGCGCCGGCGCAGACCAGGATCAGCCCGTCGACCCCGGCCTCCAGGGCCTTCTCGGCGTGGCGAACCGTGGTGACGTCGTGGAACACCACGCCGCCATAGGCATGGACCGGGCGGATCACCGCGTCCGGGGCCCGCAGCGAGGTGATGATGATCGGCACACGGTGCCGGACGCAGGCCTCGACATCCTGGGCCAGGCGGTCGTTCGAGGCGTGGACGATCTGATTGACCGCGAAGGGCGCGATCTTCCGCGTCTGATCCTTCGCGCGCGCGTCAGCGAGCGTGCGCGTGATCGTCGAAAGCCATTCGTCGAGCAATTCGGCCGGCCGCGCGTTGAGCGCCGGGAACGCGCCGACCACGCCGGCCAGGCATTGCGCGATCACCAGCTCCGGTCCCGAGACGATGAACATCGGCGCGCAGATCACCGGCAGGGCGAGCCGGCCGCGCAGGACGTCCGGCAGGCGGCTGGCCGGACCCTGTTCGGGGCCGTCGCTCATCGGAGGCTGCCGGGTTGCTGGCCGATACCGCGCAAAGCGATCCTCCCTGATGGATCGGGCGACCCGGCCCTTGGAACCCGGCTGGGCGGGTTCGAGCCGGACTCGCGCCCGGGGCGGGCCTGAATGGCATGGCGCTCGGCACCGGTCAAACAGTCCGGCCGGATCGCGTCTGCAATGCGGAACGCGCCGCGGGACGTCACACGCGACGCCGCCACATCCTTGACGCGCCGGCCACCGCAGATCAACATCCCGCAAAACTGCGAACGATAATTCTGCACTGCAGAACAGGGAGAAAGCCGCTTTGGTTCGTTACGAGGTCGATGGCGGCGTGGCCGTGCTCACGCTCGCCAACCCGCCGGTCAACGCGCTGGGCGCCGCGCTGCGGGCTGCCCTCGACGGCGCTTTGGCGCGGGCGGAGGCCGACGAAGCGGTCCGGGCGATCGTGCTGGCGGCCGAGGGCAAGGTGTTCGTCGGCGGCGCCGACATCTCGGAATTCGGCAAGCCGCCCCAGGCGCCGAGCCTGCCGGACGTGCTGGAGCGGCTCGATGCCGGGCGGAAGCCTGTGGTGGCGGCGATCGGCGGCGCGGCGCTGGGCGGCGGGCTGGAACTGGCGATGGCCTGCCACGGCCGGGTCGCGGCGCCCGCGGCCAAGCTCGGCCTGCCGGAGATCAAGCTCGGCATCATCCCGGGGGCCGGGGGCACGCAGCGCCTGCCGCGGCTGATCGGGCCGGACGCCGCCTTCACGATGATGCTCACCGGCGAGCCGGTCTCGGCGGAAATTGCCGCCAAGCTCGGGATCGTCGACGCCGTGGTGCTGGGCGACCTCGTGCCGGCCGCCCGCATCCGGGCCCTGGAACTGGCCGATTCCGGCGCCCTGCCGCGGGTGCGCGACCGGGTGGACACGCTGACCCCGGAGGCCCGCCAGGCCTTCGAGGCCAAGGCCGAGGCGGCGGTCAAGCGCGATCCCGAGGCGACCAACGTCCACGCCCTCGCCCGGGCGGTGCGCGCCGGCCTGGACCCGGACGCGTTCGACGCGGCCGTCGCCGTCGAGCGGGCCGAGTTCCGCACGCTGGTGGAGGATCCGCGCTCCAAGGCCCTGCGCTACGCCTTCTTCGCCGAGCGCGAGGCCGCCCGGGTGCCGGGCCTGTCGAAGGACACGCCCCGCCGCCCCGTCGAGACCGCCGCCGTGATCGGCGCCGGCACCATGGGCGGCGGCATCGCGATGTGCTTCGCCAATGCCGGCATCCCGGTCACCGTGATCGAGACCGAGGCCGGCGCCCTGGAGCGCGGCCTCGACCGGGTGAAGGGCCTCTATGCCGGCTCGGCCAAGCGCGGCTCGATCACCGAGGCCCAGCGCGACGAACGGATCGGCCGGATCACCGGGGCGATCGGCCTCGAGAACGCCGGAGAGGCCGACATCGTCATCGAGGCGGCCTTCGAGGACATGGCGGTCAAGCGCGAGATCTTTTCCAAGCTCGACGGCATCGCCAAGCCGGGCGCGATCCTGGCGACCAACACCTCCTATCTCGACGTCGACGCCATCGCGGCGGTGACCGGCCGTCCGCAGGACGTGCTCGGCCTGCATTTCTTCAGCCCGGCCAACGTCATGCGCCTCGTCGAGGTGGTCCGCGCCAGCAAGACCGCGCCCGACGTGCTCGCCACCGCGCTGCATCTGGCCAAGCGCCTCAACAAGCTGCCGGTGACGGTGGGCGTCTGCTTCGGCTTCGTCGGCAACCGCATCCTGGAGCGCCGCAGCCGCGCCGCCGAGCGCCTGCTACTCGAAGGCGCCCTGCCGCACGCGGTCGATGCCGCCGTGACCGGCTTCGGCTTCCGGATGGGCCCCTTCGCCATGAGCGACCTCGCCGGCCTCGATATCGGCTGGCGCTCCCGCAAGGATTTCGGCGGCCGGGCGCCGGTCGCCGACGCGCTGGCCGAGATGGGCCGGTTCGGCCAGAAGACCGGCCGCGGTTTTTTTGTGTATTCGGACGGCGCCAGGACCGGGACACGCGATCCCAAGGTTGAAGCGCTGATCGAGAAGACCGCCGCCGAGCACGGCATCGCGCGCCGGAGCTTCACGCCGGACGAGATCATCGCCCGGCTGATGTACCCGATGGTCAACGAGGGCGCCCGGATCCTCGAGGAGGGGATCGCGGCGCGGCCCGGCGACATCGATACGATCTGGATCAACGGCTACAACTGGCCGGCCTGGCGCGGCGGCCCGATGCACTGGGCCGACACGGTCGGGCTCAAGCATGTCGCCGAGGCGCTGACGCGCTTCGCCCGGGAGACCGGCGACGACAGCCAGGAGCCGGCGCCGCTGCTGCGCAAGCTGGCGGAATCGGGCGGACGCTTCGCCGACTGGAAGGCGCGCTGATGCCCTGTCGGTTTCGCCGGGCCAAGTCCCGGTTTCGAAAGGTCGGGGACCTTTCGCGGGTGCAGGGCAGCGCCCTGCTGCCGGCCTCCATCCCGCGCAGCGTCGGGGCGTCGCCCCGACACCCCACCAAAGGGCGTGACGCCCTTTGGGAACCCCAGAGGACCCCGGCATGACCGACGCGGTGATCGTCTCGACCGCCCGCACGCCGATCGGCAAGGCCCATCGCGGCGCGCTGAACCTCACCCGGGGCGCCGACCTCGCCGCCCACGCGATCCGGGGCGCCCTGGACCGGGCCCGGCTGAAGCCGGAGGCCGTGGAAGAGGTGGTGCTCGGCTGCGGCTATCCGGAGAACGCCACCGGCGGCAACGTCGCCCGCCACGCGGCCCTGGTGGCGGGGATCCCGGTGGAGTCGGCGGGCGTCACGGTCTCGCGCTTCTGCGCCTCGGGGCTCGAGGCGATCGCCAGCGCGGCCCGGCGGATCATCCTCGACGGCGTGCCGGTGGCGGCGGCCGGCGGGGTCGAGTCGATCAGCCTGGTCCAGCCGAAGGTGCAGCGGGAATTGACCCGCAACGCCTGGCTGGAGGCGCACCTGCCGGCGATCTACATGCCGATGATCGAGACCGCCGACATCGTCGCCACGCGCTACGGCATCTCCCGGGAGGCGCAGGACGCCTTCGCGCTGGAGAGCCAGCGCCGCACCGCCGCCGCGCAGGCGCAGGGCCTGTTCGACGACGAGATCGTCCCGATGAGCGCCGTGATGGCGGTGGCCGACAAGGCCACCGGCGAGACCCGGGAGGTCGAGACGCGGCTCGCCAAGGACGAGGGCAACCGGCCCGACACGACCCTCGAAGGCCTCGCGAAGCTCAAGCCCGTGCGCGGGGAGGGCGCCTTCATCACCGCCGGCAATGCCAGCCAGCTCTCGGACGGCGCCGCCGCCAGCGTGCTGATGTCGGCCGAAGAGGCGGCCCGGCGGGGCCTGACGCCGCTGGGCACCTTCCGGGGCTTCGCCTCGGCCGGCTGCGGCCCGGACGAGATGGGCATCGGCCCGGTCTTCGCGGTGTCGCGCCTGCTGGAGCGCCAGGGGCTCAGGGTCGCCGATATCGACCTGTGGGAGCTGAACGAGGCCTTCGCGTCCCAGTCGGTCTATTGCCGGGACAGGCTCGGGATCGATCCCGACACGGTCAACGTCAACGGCGGCGCCATCGCGGTCGGCCATCCGTTCGGCATGTCGGGGGCGCGGCTCGTGGGCCACGCCCTGCTGGAGGGCCGCCGCCGCGGGGCGCGCTACGCCGTGGTGACGATGTGCGTCGCCGGCGGCCAGGGCTGCGCCGGCCTGTTCGAGATCGGGGGCTGATTATGGATCTCCGCTTCACCCCGGACGAGATCGCGTTCCGCGATAAGGTCCGCAGCTTCTGCCGGACGGAGATCCCGGCCGAGATCCGAAAGAAGGTCTCGGAGGGGCGCAGCCTCGCCAAGGAGGACATCGTCGCCAGCCAGCGGATCCTCAACGCCAAGGGCTGGGCAGTGCCGCACTGGCCGCAGGAATGGGGCGGCCGGGATTGGACCCCGATCCAGCGCTACATCTACACCGAGGAACTGTTCCAGGCGGCGGTGCCGCTGCCGCAGCAGTTCAACTGCTACATGTTCGGCCCGGTGCTCGCGACCTTCGGCCGGCAGGACCAGAAGGCGCGCTTCCTGCCGCGTGCGGCCAATCTCGACGATTGGTGGTGCCAGGGCTTCTCCGAGCCCGGCGCCGGCTCCGACCTGGCCTCGCTCAAGACCAAGGCGGTGCGCGACGGCGGCCACTACGTGGTGGACGGCCAGAAGACCTGGACGACGCTGGGCCAGCACGCCGACTGGATCTTCTGCCTCGTGCGCACCGATTTCGAGGCGAAGAAGCAGCGCGGCATCTCCTTCTTGCTCATCGACATGAAGAGCCCCGGCATCACCGTGCGGCCGATCCTCACGCTGGAGGGCCGCCACGAGGTCAACGAGGTTTTCTTCGACGCGGTGCGGGTGCCGGTCGAGAACCTGGTCGGCGAGGAGAACAAGGGCTGGGACTACGCCAAATTCCTGCTCGCCAACGAGCGCACCGGCATCGCCCGGATCGGCCTCACCAAGGAACGGATTGCCCGGATCAAGCGCCTCGCCAAGGAGATGCCGGCGGGCTCCGGCACCATGTGGGACGACCGCGACTTCCGCGGCCGGGTCGCCGAGGTCGAGGTCGAGCTGAAGGCGCTGGAGATCACCCAGATGCGGGTGGCGGCCAAGCAGGGCCGGGCGGATTCGGTGGAGCCCGATCCCGCCTCCTCGCTCCTCAAGATCCGCGGCTCGCAGCTCCAGCAGGCGGCGACCGAGTTGCTGGTCGAGCTCGCCGGCCCGTTCGCCCTGGCGGCGCCGGCCCGCGGGGCCGGGGGCAACAACCTGCCGGGCGGCTTCGACTGGGTCGATGCGGCGGCGCCGAGCTACTTCAACAACCGCAAGGTCTCGATCTACGGCGGCTCCAACGAGATCCAGCACAACGTCATCGCGAAGGGGATTCTGGGGCTGTGACGACAACGTCCATCCCACCCACCCCCTCATCCTGAGATGCGGCGCAGCCGCCTCGAAGGAGGCCTCCCGGGATCGCGCGGCCGGCTGGAGCCCTCCTTCGAGGCCTTCGCTGCGCTCCGGCACCTCAGGATGAGGGGGTTGGACAGGACGGACGGGGTGACGGAGCGAAGCGAGACAAGGAACGCGACATGGATTTCGACCTGAACGAGGACCAGTCGCTCCTGCGCGACAGCGTCGAGCGGCTGGCGGCGGACCTGTACCCGTCGCTGGAGAGCCGGCAGGCGCGGCTGAAGGCCCCGCTGGGCTTCCCCGAGGCCGGCTGGGCGGCCTTCGCCGAGCTCGGCGTCACCGGCCTGCCCTTCTCCGAGGAGCAGGGCGGGCTCGCCGGCGGCCCGGTGGAGACCATGCTGGTCATGGAAGCGGTGGGACGCAACCTCGTGGTCGAGCCCCTGTTCGCGAGCCTGGTGCTCGGCGCGACGGCGCTCCGGCTCGGCGGCAGCCCGGCGCAGACGGAGCGGATCCTGCCCGGCGTGATCGACGGCAGCCTGCGGCTCACCCTGGCCCATACCGAGCGCCAGTCGCGCTACGACCTCCACGACGTGGCGACCACGGCCCGGCGTTCGGGCGAAACGTTCGTGCTCAGCGGGGCCAAGAGCGTCGTGCCCAATGCCGACGCGGCCGGGCTGATGGTGGTCTCCGCCCGGGTCTCCGGGGAGCGGCGCGACCCGCACGGGATCGGGCTGTTCCTGGTGCCGACCGATGCCGCGGGGGTGGCGATCGAGGCCTACCCGACCCAGGATGGCGGGCGCGCCGCCGAGGTGTCGTTCTCGGACGTCGCGCTCCCGGCCGACGCGGCTTTGGGCGATCCCGAGGGGGGCCTGACGCTGCTGGAGCGGGTGGTCGAGCACGGCATCGCGGCGCTCGCCGCCGAGGCGGTGGGCTCCATGGACGCGCTGCACAAGCTGACGGTGGAGTATCTCAAGACCCGCACGCAGTTCGGCGTCAGCGTCGGCTCGTTCCAGGCGCTGCAGCACCGGGCCGTGGACATGCTGATCCAGCTGGAGCAGGCGCGGTCGATGGCGCTCTACGCCGCCATGATGGTGGAGGCGGAGGATCCCGCGGCGCGGGCGGCGGCGCTGGCGGCCGTGAAGGTGCAGATCAACAAGGCCTGCCGGTTCGTCGGCCAGGAGGCGGTGCAGCTCCACGGCGGCATCGGCATGACGCTCGAATATCTCGGCGCCCACCACTTCAAGCGGCTCGCCATGATCGAGTACCAGCTCGGCGACACCGCCCACCATTTGCGCCGGATCACGCAGAGCGAGAACGGGCTGCTGGCGGCGTGAGGGGCGATTTTCCCCTCACCTCATCATACCCAGCCCCCTCATCCTGAGGCGCGCGCGCAGAGAGTCTCGAAGGAGCCTTCCAGGGATCGCGCGGCTGGCTGGAGCCCTCCTTCGAGGCCTCCGCTTCGCTCCGTCGCCTCAGGATGAGGGAGGTGGGTGGGTGGACCGGACGGGATCCTAGTTGAACAGCGAGCCCACCCCGCCCTGCACGCGGCCCAACCCGGCGCGGGCGACGGCGTTGTTGGGGTCGATCACGGCGGCGCGCTGGTAGTTCTCGAGCGCCTCCTTGCGCTGGCCCGACTTCTCGTAGGCCAGGCCCCGATAGGCCCAGGAGGTGGCGTCCTTGTTGTTCACGTTGAGCGCCGCGTTGTAGTCCTCGATCGCCTTCGGGTACTGGTTGGTGGCGATCAGGCTCTGGCCGCGGGCCGCGTAGGGCGCGGACACGAACGGGTTGCGGTCGATGGCGGCGTCGAAATCGGCGATCGCCTGGGTCTCCTGGCCCTGTTTCTGCCGGACCAGGCCGCGGGCGTGGTAGGCCTCGGCCGATTCGGGCATCAGCCGGATCGCGACGTTGAGGTCGGAGAGCGCCTGGTCGAGGTTGCCCTGGGCGCGCTCGACATTGGCGCGGCCGATATAGGCCGGGCCGTAATTCGGATCGATGCTGATCGCCTTGCTGAAATCCTGAAGGGCGGCGGCGTCGCGGCCGACCTGGCGCTCGGCCAGCGCGCGGTTGTTGTAGGCCGAGCCCGAATTCGGGTCGATGCTGATCGCCTTGGTGAAGTCCGCGATGGCGTCGTTGAACTGGCCGGCCCGGGCATAGGCGGCGCCGCGGGTGTTGTAGGCGGCGGCGTCGTTCGGGTTGCGCTGGATCACCTCGGTGAGCGAGGCGATATTGACGTTGGTCGCGCCCGTGGTGTCGGTCTCCACCACCGCGTATTGCCGCGGGCTGGCGGCGCTGCCGACGGTTTCGCAGCCCGCAAGCGCCGCGGCCGAGAGCGTGGCCGCGCCGATCAGCGCGATCTTGTGTGCCAGCCCGTTGCGTACGATCATCGCCCCACTCTCCCCGGGGCGCGGCCCGCATCCCGCATGCCCACCCCGCCCCCGATTTGTCCGTCGCCCGGCCCGCGCCGCGCCCCTGGTCTCCGGGGCACCGTCGCGCATCGCGGTGAATGCCGGCTTAAGGATGCGCGGTCCCGCGACCGGTCACGCCGTGGTGGAAGCTTTGGGATGTGGCGAAGGTATGGCTTGGGGCCGCGCCGGCCCGGCCGCGCGGCATCCGGCCTGCGCGCGGCCCGGCCGGTGTGTTCCCGAAGCCGCAGAACCGGCCCCGGTCAGGCCTCCGGAACAGGCCCCAGCCGGGTGACGTGGCCCATCTTGCGGCCCGGCCGGGCCTCGCCCTTGCCGTAGAGGTGGAGGTGGGCGCCGGGCTCGGCGAGCAGGGCGGACCAGTCGTCGGCCTGGGCGCCGATCAGGTTGCGCATCTCCACCGACAGGCCGCCGACCCGGGCCGAATCGCCGAGAGGCCAGCCGGACACCGCCCGGACGTGCTGAGCGAATTGCGAGGTCGTCGCCCCCTCGATGGTCCAGTGCCCGGAATTGTGGACCCGCGGCGCGATCTCGTTGACCACCAGCCGCTCCGCGCCGTCCTCGCGCACCAAAAACATCTCGACGGCGAGCACGCCGACATAGTCCAGGGCGTCGGCAATCCGCTTGGCGATATCGAGGGCGGCGCGGGCGGTCTCGGGGGTGAGGCCGGGGGCCGGCACCCGGGTCAGCGTCAGGATATGGTCGCGGTGCTCGTTCTCGCACAGGTCGAAGGCCGCGAAGCTGCCGTCGCGGCCGCGGGCGGCCACCACCGAAACCTCGCGCTCGAACGGCACGAAGCCCTCAAGGATCAGCGGCGCGCCGCCGAATTCGGCGAACAGCGCGTTGCGGTCGCCCTCGGCGCGCTCGCGCAGGATGCGCTGGCCCTTGCCGTCGTAGCCGAACCGGCGGGTCTTGAGCACAGCCGGCAGGCCGAGCGCCGCGATCGCCCGGTCGAGGTCGTCGGGCGTGTCCACCGCCTGGAACGGCGCGGTCGGGATGCCGAGCCGGTTGATGAATTCCTTCTCGGTGAGGCGGTCCTGCGTCGTGGACAAGGCCTCGGCATTCGGGTGCAGGGGCGCGTGCCGGGCCAGGATGTCGGCGGTGGCGCGCGGGATGTTCTCGAACTCGTAGGTCACCACATCGACGCTCTGCGCGAAGCCGGCCAGCGCGGCGGCGTCGTCATAGGCCGCGCAGGTGGTGCGGGCGGCGACGTCGAAGGCGGGGCTGTCCCGGTCGGGCGCGTAGACATGCACCTTCAGCCCGTAATTGGCCGCCGCCAGCGCGATCATGCGCCCGAGCTGTCCACCGCCGACGATGCCGAGGGTGGAGCCGGGCTTCAGAGCTGTATCCGTCACGAAAGCTTGTCCGTCTCCGGCCGTTCGGCCACCGATGCGGTCTGGGCCGCGCGCCAGGCCTCCAGGCGTTCCGCTAGGTCCGAGTCGGCGAGCGCCAGCACCGCGGCGGCGAGCAGGGCGGCGTTGACCGCCCCGGCCCGGCCGATCGCCAGGGTCCCCACCGGGATGCCAGCCGGCATCTGCACAATCGACAGCAGGCTGTCCTGGCCGGACAGGGCCTTGGATTCCACCGGAACGCCGAAGACCGGCAGGCGGGTCATCGCGGCGGCCATGCCGGGCAGGTGCGCGGCCCCGCCGGCGCCCGCGATCACGACCTTGAACCCGGCCGCGACGGCGCCCTTGGCGAAGGCCACGAGCCGGTCGGGGGTGCGGTGGGCCGACACGATGCGGGTGTCGTGCGGCACGCCGAGCGCGTCGAGCGTCTCGGCGGCGTGCCGCATGGTCGCCCAATCGGACTGACTGCCCATGATGATCGCGACCGGAGGCGACGCCATCGTTGATCCCGGCAAAAGAGGCCGCTTACAGGCGGGGCGGGCCGGCGGCAAGGCGTCGCGCCGGCGCGTCCACCAACTTCGACGCCCGATCCCGCAGGATGGTTGCCGGCTCTGAGAGAACGAGGACGCGTCCCGAGGCCGTGGCCGCGCGGGATCGAGGTCCCGGACGCGGCCCTAGGCGATGATGTCCGGGGTCAGCGCGTCCTCGATGTGATAGATCCGGTCGCGCAGGGTCAGCTTGCGCTTCTTCAGACGCTGGATCTGGAGCTGGTCCCCGGCGACGCTGCGCTCCAGCGCCTCGATGGCGCTGTCGAGATCCCGATGCTCCTCGCGCAGCCGATTCAGCTCGGACTCGAGGTCCGACTGCCCGCTCTCACCCGACTCGTCCGCCATCATCACCCGCGGGATCGAAGACCGTTCCTTGTCGAAGAGCATGCGTCACGCCCCGCCGCGGGACAAGCCGGCCGGGCCGGCATTCGTCAGGCTTAGCCGGAGAAAAGGCTTCGACAGGTGTGGCATCCTGTGCCAGTCTCCGTGTGTCGGAACAATGACAGGAGATTCGACTCATGTCGCTGCAGACGCATCTGAGCCAACTCGCCCGGAAGCACGAAGCCCTCGAGCGTGAGATTCACGAGGCGATCCACAGGCCTTCGGCGAACGACCTCCACATTGCTGAACTGAAGCGACGGAAACTTCTCCTCAAGGACGAAATCAACAGGCTGCAGGCCGGCACGGACACGCTGCACTGAGCCGCGCCTGAGTCCCTCCCGGACATAGACGCAAGACGGCAGCCGCCGCGCCGGGCCGCCCGGCGCGGCGGCTTCTTTTGGGGGGACAGACCGTACTGTCCTACCCTGTCCCTCATCTTGAGGTGCCCGCGTCAGCGAGCCTCGAAAGAACTCTCCTTCGAGGCCTCCGCTTCGCTCCGTCGCCTCAGGATGAGGCGGATGGTTCGGAGAGGCGTTGTGCGGCTGGGCGCCTGGCCAGCATCCGCAGATCATCCCAGTCGCCGCGGATCAGTGCCTCTTTCTTGGCTCTGCTCCAGCCCTTGATGCGCCGCTCCGCCGCGACCGCGTCCGCGATGCGCTCGAACTGCTCGGCATAGACCAGCGTGACCGGCCGCCTCCGGCTGGTGTAGCCCGGATACGTGCCGGCCTCATGCTCGCTGAGGCGCTTGTCGAGGGACGCCCCGCGGGCGGAGCCGACATAATAGCTGCCGTCCGAGCACCGCAGCATGTACACGAACGCATTCACGGCCCGACTCATTCCGTCGCGGGACACCGAGCCTAGCGGTTTCTACCGCCCCTCCAACCCACCCCCTCATCCTGAGGTGCCGGAGCGCAGCGGAGGCCTCGAAGGAGCCCTCCAGCCGGCCGCGCGATCCCTGGAGGGCTCCTTCGAGGCCGCTGCGCGGCACCTCAGGATGAGGGGATTGGGTGGGAGGAGCGCATTCCCCCGCCGAGCCGGGTCCCACTCCATCCGGGGGCACCCGCACCCCCGACAAGCACCCACCCGCGCGCGCAACAAACCAGAATCAGCTAATCTCCCCGACGATGCCGCCGGAGAGCGGCTCCCGAGGACACGCCGCGCCGATGACCACCGCCAGCCCGCCGGGCCGCTATCCCGAGATCTACGACGCGGCGCGCCGCGACCCGGAGGCGTTCTGGCTGGAGGCGGCCCGGGCGCTCGACTGGGCTCGGAACCCGGCGCAGGCCTTCGCCCCCGAATCCAGCCCCTATGGCCGCTGGTTCCCGGACGGGACGCTCAACGCCTGCCACAACGCGGTGGACCGGCACGCCGAGGGGGCGCGGGCCGAGCAGGCGGCGATCCTGTACGATTCCCCCGTCACCGGGACGAAGCGCAGCATCAGCTACCGAGAGTTGCGCGATTCGGTGGCGGCGCTCGCCGCGGTGCTGGCCGAGCTCGGCGTCGGCAAGGGCGACCGGGTCGTGCTGTACATGCCGATGGTGCCCGAGGCCCTGTTCGGCATGCTGGCCTGCGCCCGGCTCGGGGCCGTTCACTCGGTGGTGTTCGGCGGCTTCGCGGCCAACGAGCTGGCGGTGCGGATCGAGGATGCCGCCCCGAAGGTGGTGCTGGCCGCCTCGTGCGGCCTCGAGCCGAACCGGGTGGTCGCCTACAAGCCGCTGCTGGACCTCGCGATCGCCACCTCCCGGCACAAGCCGGAAGCCTGCCTGATCCTGCAGCGGCCCCAATGCGCCGCGAGCCTGGTCGCGGGGCGCGACCACGACTGGGCCGAGACCGTCGCGGCCGCTCAAGCCGCGGGCAAGCGGGCCGCCTGCGTGCCGGTGGCCGCCACCGACCCGCTCTATATCCTCTACACCTCCGGCACGACCGGCAAGCCGAAGGGCGTGGTCCGGGATACCGGCGGCTACCTCGTGGCGCTCGCCTGGTCGATGCCGAACCTCTACGGCGTCCAGCCGGGCGAGACCTATTTCTGCGCCTCCGACATCGGCTGGGTGGTCGGCCATTCCTACATCGTCTACGCGCCGCTGCTGCACGGCTGCACCACCGTGCTGTACGAGGGCAAGCCGGTGGGCACGCCGGATGCCGGGGCGTTCTGGCGGGTGGTCGCCGAGCACGGCGTCGTCTGCCTGTTCACGGCGCCGACGGCGCTGCGCGCCATCAAGAAGGAGGATCCGGCCGGGTCGCTGATCGGCGCTTACGACCTCTCGGCCTTCCGCAGCCTGTTCCTGGCCGGGGAGCGGGCGGACCCGGATTCGGTCGCCTGGGCCGAGCGGGTGCTGGGCCGGCCGGTGATTGACCATTGGTGGCAGACCGAGACCGGCTGGCCGATCGCCGGCAATCCGCTGGGCCTCGGCCTCCTGCCGGTCAAGCACGGCAGCACCTGCGTGCCGATGCCGGGCTACCGGGTCGAGGTCCTGGACGAGGGCGGCAAGCCGGTCCCGCCCGGCACGATGGGCACGATCGCGATCCGCCTGCCCCTGCCGCCCGGCTGCCTGCCGACCCTCTGGGGCTCGGACGCGCGGATGCGGTCGAGCTACCTCGCCACCTTCCCGGGCTATTACGACACCTCGGATGCCGGGGTGATCGACGCCGACGGCTACATCACCGTGCTGGGTCGGACCGACGACATCATCAACGTCGCGGGCCACCGCCTGTCCACGGGCGGCATGGAGGCGGTGCTGGCCGGCCACCCGGATGTGGCCGAATGCGCGGTGATCGGCATCCGCGACGCGCTCAAGGGCGAGGTGCCCTGCGGCTTCGTGGTGCTGAAGGCCCGGGTCGACCGCGCCCCCGAGGACATCGAGCGCGAGCTGGTCGCCAAGGTGCGGGACGAGATCGGCCCGGTGGCGGCGTTCAAGCTGGCGCTCACCGTGCCGCGGCTGCCGAAAACCCGCTCCGGCAAGATCCTGCGCGCCACCATGAAGCGCATCGCCGACCACGAACCTTGGACCATGCCGGCGACCATCGACGACGCCACCGCCCTGGACGAGATCGACGCCAGCCTGAAGGGGCGGGGGATCGGCGCCGGCTGATCACGCGTCGCGATCCGGGTTCCCGAAGGGCCTGAGGCCCTTCGGCGGGGTTCGGGGCGCGCAGCCCCGATCTCGGGCGAAGCCCGACACCAGGGCTCCGCCCTGGACCCGCAAAAGGTCCCGGACCTTTTGAAGCTGCGACGGTTTCGAGGCTCGCCGCAGCCGCCCCTTGCGCCCCGACATCCGCTTACCATCTCTAGACCATCCAACCGGATGGCCTGAGGATGGCGGGGCGATGAGCGACACTGTGCAGGATCTCCGGCCGAAGGTGCCGGACAGCGAGAAGATCACGATCAATCTCGGCTTCGTCGATCTCGGCCGGGTCGACCTGATGGTCCGCGACGGGTTCTACGCCAACCGCGCCGACTTCATCCGCACCGCCGTGCGCAACCAGCTCGACCGGCAGGAGGAGGCGGTGCGCCAATCCGTGGCCCGGCGCCAGCTGCGCCTGGGCGTCTCGCACTATTCGCGGGCCACCCTCGAGGCCGCCCGCGACGCCGGCACGCCCCTGCACATCCAGGTTTTGGGCCTCGCCACCGTGGCGACCGACGTCACCCCCGAGCTCGCCCGCGCCGCCATCGCCTCCGTCGAGGTGCTGGGCGCGTTCCAGGCGAGCCCCGCCGTCAAGGCTGCCCTGGCCGACCGGATCGCCTGAACCGCCCCGACCGCCCCTACTGCACAGTCGGGCCAAGCAGCCGGCCGTGTCCGACCCCACCCGCAAGGAACGGCCCGATGAAACACCTTCCCAAGATGGATTTCTTGAACCTCGATCTCTCCAAGATGAAGCTCGGCGGCTTCGGTGCCGCCGGCTCGGCCGAGGCCGAGGGCCAGCGCGCCGCCCGGGCCGCCCGGATGACCGCCGCGATGGGCCGGTTCCAGCGCCGGCAGGTCGATGCCTTCGCCCGCTGGGCCGAGGCGCGCGACCGTCCGGCCGAGCCCGCCGGGACCGCCACCATCGACATGGAGGCGCCCAGATCCCCCGACGGCGCCTGGACGGCGCCTAACCCGGCCGCCGCGCGCCCGCACGCCGCGCCCGGCGGTGCCGACATCGCTGCGGCGGTGATGCGCACCGTGCGCGACAGCCTCGCCAAAGGCGGCATTCCCGCCGGCGGCTTCGCGGAGGGGTTTGCCGGCGGCTCCGTCCAGCCGGGCAAACCCGCCGCCCCCGTGCCGGAGGGCGCCCGGTTCGAGGACCGCGTGTTCACCGGCGCCGCGGGCAGCCGCCGCTACAAGGTGTTCGTGCCGAGCGGGTATACGGGCCAGGCGCTGCCGGTCGTCCTGATGCTGCACGGCTGCACGCAGAACCCGGACGATTTCGCCGCCGGCACGCAGATGAACCGGCTGGCCGAGGACGAGACCTTCCTGGTCGCCTATCCGGAGCAGCCCCAATCGGCCAACATGCAGCGCTGCTGGAACTGGTACGCCGCCGGCGACCAGGTGCGCGACGGCGGCGAGCCGGCCCTGCTCGCCGGCATCGCCCGGGCGGTGGTGGACGAATTCTCCGCGGATCCGGACCGGGTCTACGCGGCCGGGCTCTCGGCCGGGGGCGCCGCGGCGGCGATCCTGGCGGCCACCTATCCGGACCTGTTCGCGGCGGTGGGCGTCCATTCCGGCCTGGCCTGCGGCGCGGCCCGGGACGTCGCCTCGGCCTTCGCGGCCATGAAGGGGCAGGGGGGAAAGCCCGGCCCCAACCGGCAGGCGGTGCCGACCATCGTGTTCCACGGCGACGGCGACCGCACCGTGCATCCGGCCAACGGCGACCAGGTGGTCGCCCAGGCCAGCGCGGCGACGGGCCTCGCCGAGACGGTCGAGCGGGGCAGGAGCCCGGGGGGCGTGGCCTACACGCGAACCGTCCGCAGCGACGGGACCGGCCGGACGCAGCTCGAATACTGGGTCCTGCACGGGGCCGGCCACGCCTGGTCGGGCGGCAGCCCGGACGGGTCTTTCACGGACCCCCGCGGCCCGGATGCGAGCCGTGCGATGGTCCGGTTCTTTAAGGAGCATGCGCGGGCCGCATCCGCCCGCGCATGAGGATCGAATCCGGGCCGGGGTTACGCGCCCCGGCTCAGCCTCACTCGTCGTCCGGCTCGTCCTCGGACGGATCGGCCGACGGCGTCGGCCGGGACAGGGTCGGGGCGTAGGCGCCCGGCACCGCGTCCGTGGAGACCGAGGCCGGCAGGCGCTGCGGCCCGGACTCGGTGGGGATCAGGGTCGCGCTCGCGGCGACGAAGCCCGCCAGGGCCCGGAGATCCTGGGGCTGGCGCGGGTCGCGCGAGATCAGGGTCGCCTCCTGCTGGAGCCGCAGGTTGCAGGCCTGGGACGGCAGGCCGCCATTCGGGGTGCAGGCGTCGTGGCGGGCGCAGGCCGCGTCGAGGGCGTCGATCGGCGGCAGCGGGGCGTTGTTGCCCGGGCCGCAGTAATTGCCATGGATCAGGATCTTCGGGCCGCCGAACGCGGCCGGCTGGGCGTCGGCCGGGACGGCCAGGAATGCCGCCAGGGCAAACGGGGCGGCTGCAAGGGCGGCGAGTCGGGTGGAACGGGTCGGGTGAAACATGGAGAGGACCTCACGCGATCACGCCCCCTCAGGCGGTTCGCATCGGCGGCTTCGAGCCGTCGTCCTGCCAAAAGTTAACGAACCGGCGCTCGGTTCCCGCGGCGCCGTGCCGGAGCCGCCTGGCGGGTGGGCTACCGCACATGCCGGCGCTGGCCGCGGCCGCGCTGCTGCGCCACATTGGCCCGGCCCGTAACGGAGCCGCCCATGACCGCCCGCCTGTTCGAACCGCTCGCCTTGGATGCCCTCACCCTCGAGAACCGCATCCTGATCGCACCGATGTGCCAGTATTCGGCCCGGGACGGCGAGGCCACCGACTGGCACATGATCCATCTCGGCCAGCTCGCCCAGTCGGGCGCCGGCCTGCTGACCCTGGAGGCCACGGCGGTCTCCCCGGAGGCGCGGATCACCGCCTGGGATCTCGGCCTGTACTCGGACGGCTGCGAGCGGGCGCTCGGCCGGGTGCTGGAGGCGGTGCGCGAATACGCCCCGATCCCGATCTGCATCCAGATCGCCCATGCCGGCCGCAAGGCGTCGAGCCAGACGCCCTGGGAGGGCGGCCAGCAGATCCCGCCCGAGCATCCCTATGGCTGGCGCACGGAGGCACCCTCCGCGGTCCCGCACGGCGAAGCCGAGGTGCCGCCCCACGCCCTCGACGCCGCCGACCTGAAGCGCGTCCGCGACCAGTTCGTCGCCACGGCCAAGCGCGCCGTGCGGCTGGGGATCGAGGCGGTCGAGCTGCACGGCGCCCACGGCTACCTGCTGCACCAGTTCCTGTCGCCGATCGCCAACAAGCGCACCGACCAGTATGGCGGCAGCCTCGAGAACCGGATGCGCTTTCCCCTCGAAGTCTACGACGCCGTGCGCGACGTCGTGCCGGCCGGCAGCCCGGTCTGGCTGCGGGTCTCGGCCACCGACTGGGTCGAGGACGGCTGGGACCTCGACGAGACTGTCGCCCTGGGCCAGGCGCTCAAGCGGGCCGGCTCGCCGGCGCTGCACGTCTCCACCGGCGGTGTCTCGCCCAAGCAGACGATCAAGCTCGGGCCGGGCTACCAGGTGCCCCATGCCGAGCGGATCAAGGCCGAGACCGGGCTGACCACCATCGCGGTCGGCCTGATCACCGAGGCGCAGCAGGCGGAGGCGATCCTGGCCGAGGGCAAGGCCGACGCGATCTCGCTCGCCCGGGCCATGCTGTACGATCCGCGCTGGCCCTGGCACGCCGCGGCCGAGCTCGGCGCCCAGGTGCGGGCGCCGAAGCAGTACTGGCGCTCCCAGCCGCGGGAATACAAGGACCTGTTCAAGGACACGGCGTTCGGGCAGCGCTAGAGCGCCCTCCGGTCGCGCGCGGCCCCGCGGCCGAGCGCGACCCTCCGATCAGGGCGTTGCGGACTCGCCTTCGAGGATCGCGACGCCCCAAGCCGGCAGGTCGATCGGCTTGCCGCGCGTGACCGCCCGACCGCTGAGAAGCTCGGTGCCGCTCACCATCGCGGGCGTGGCCTGGGCCGTCGCGGAGTAGTTCAGCACGTAGCGGACCGGATGCCCGTTCGTCAGCGTGCCCCCGCGCACGATGATTGGCCAGTGCACCGCGGGAACATCGATCCCGGCGCGCTTGGCCGCATCCGCCAGGATCTTCTCGGCCAGGGCATCGGTCGGCATGAAGCCGACATAGGTCACCTCGCCCGAGCCCCAGCTGTTGCGCGTCACCGCGGCGGCGGCGGGCCAGGACGGGCTCTGGTAGCGCGCCACCACCGTCGCGGTGGTCGGGGTCAGCATCTCCATCCACCAGCGGGCCTTGTTGTCGGCAGCGCCGACGCCGAACGGGTCGCCCGCGAGGGATACGCCCTCGGGGACCGTGAACAGCTGATAGGTCACCCCCGCCGCCTCCGCGATTCCACCCGGCTGCGCCGCGAAGCGCACCTTCGTGTTCTCGTCGGAGAAGCCGCTCTTGAAGCTGTAGAGTACGTGGGCGCCCGCCTTGGCGCAGTCATTGAGCTTGGCGATCTCCGCGTCGCTCGCCGCGTAGAGCGCCGGCACCACGATCAGCTTGTATTGATCGAGCGGCACCGTGGAGGACGGAGAGATCAGGTCCACCTCGATGTTCTGCCGGTACAGCGCATCGTAGAACCCGCGTACCACCTCGTTGTAGGTCACGGGCGTCCGATCGGCATTGCCCTTGAAGTCGTGCGTGTTGATCTTGAACGAATCGAAGGCGCTCAACGCGGCGTTGCTGACGTAGAGGGCGACGCGGTTCGTCTTCTTCATGTCGGCGAGCTTCGGCCCGAGCCGCTTGAGGTCGGCGCCGATCGTCTTCGCCTCGTCGTAGACCGGGTTGGGCTTGTAGTCCTGCGTCAGCAGCCCGCGCCAGTAGGTCTCGAACGAGTTCGTGGTCGTGGCCCAGTGCCAGTACTCGACCATCTTCGCACCCGAGGCGAGGTGGCTGAAGGCCTGCAGGCGCAGCTGGCCGGGGAAGGGCGTCCATTCCGGGAACCCCTGCGCCTGCGTCTCGATCACCAGGTAATTCGCGCCGCCGCGCATCGAGCGGGCCACGTCGCCACCGAAGGCGATCTCGGTCCCGGTCAGCTTCTCCTGGCTGGGATGGTAGATGTCGATGCCCGCCACATCGAGCGCCTTGGCGGCCTCCCAATGGTTGACGTCGGGCTGGATGCCGTAGGAATAGCCGCGCCAGTCGAGGTCGAAGTTCTGGGTGACGAACTGGCCGGGGCGGGCGTGCCGACGGACCAGATCCGCCTGCCACGCGAGGAAGTCGGTCACGAGCCCGCGCTGGAAGGCCTGGAAGGCGTTCGTCATACTGGCGTTGATCGACGCGTTGACCGACGGGAAATCGTCCCAGCTGTTGATCCGGTTGCTCCAGTAGTCGAGCCCCCAAGCCTTGTTGAGATCGTCGAGGCTCGACCATTTGGTCTTCATGGCCGCAACGAAGGCGGCCTGGACGTTGGGGCCGCTGGTACCGAACGACTTGGTCTCGTTGTCGACCTGGTAGCCGATGACCGCCGGATCGTCCTTCACGTGGTCGATCAGGGCCACGATGACGCGCTCGGCGGCCGCGCGATAATGGGGATTGGTGATGTCCATGTTCTGCCGCGGACCGTAGGCACCCGGCTGCAGCAGGATGTCGGGGTGCTGGCGCGCCAGCCAGGTCGGCACGGCATAGGTCGGCGTGCCGATGATGACCTTGATGCCCTCGCGATTCATCGCCGCGAGGGTCCGGTCGATATGGCTGAAATTGAAGACGTTCGGCTGGGGCTCCAAGGTGCCCCAAGTGGATTCGGCGATCCGGACGACGGTGATGCCCGCCGCCTTCATCATCCGGGCGTCTTCGTCGACCCGGTCGACCGGCGTATACTCGTCGTAATAGGCCGCGCCGTACAGGATCGTTTGCGGGACTTGCGCCCCCGCCGAACTCGTCGCGAACACCATCGCCGCAACGCTGGCGGCAAGCTTCGACCGAGCCATGATTCCCCCCTTTGTTTTGTCTGAGTATATCGGGGGCGGTGCGCGCGTCCAAGCGCTAACGGCGGTTCCGAACCGCAGGGCGATCGACCTCGCGGCCCCGGGCCGGACGCCGATCCTTGGCCGGTCCGCGGCCGCATGGTCGTTCGATGGTGAGATCCGGGATCGGACCCGCTGTGATGCGGGATGCCGAGCGCGCCTTCAGCGCACGAGCGCCCCGATCAGCGGCCCCAGCGGCCGGCTGATGTCCGAGCGGCCGAGATTCGGCGCGTAGAGGCTCGAGACCGTGCCGTCGAGGAACAGGGCGTCCCGGCAGCCGAGGTCGTCCCGGAACAGGCGGGCGAAGGCTCCGAAGGTCACCGGGCGCTCGGAGATGGCGAACACCGCCACGCGCCCGTCCTCCTGCACCCCGACGCCGTTGCGGATCTTCTGGCTCGGACCGTCGGTGGAAATCTTGGGGTGGATCTGGCCGTCGATCACCAGCATCGGGCCGGATTGCGTGGCGAAGTCGGGCCGGATCTTCGCCCGGAGGTAATGGCCGGTGTCGAGCACGCCGGCCTTGTCGCCCTTCACCCAGAACACGCCGTTGGGCTTGAGGTGGAAGTTGCCCGGCCCGTCCGCGGTCGAGACGCGCTTCATCTCCCGCCCGTCCTCGACATAGAGGCCCACCGGCGCCTGCTCCTTGTCGTACATGCCGGCATTCATCGCGAAGGCGAGGCGCCCGCCCTGCTTCTCGGCGAGGGTCCCCAGGGCGCCGTAGGGCCGGCCGTCCTCCTGGAGCCAGAACAGCCGCAGCCGCTGCCGGCGCAGGTCGATCGTGCAGACCGTGAACGCCTCGCCCTGCGCCTGGACGGCGCGGCAGAGATCCGGCGCGGCCGGGGCCGCCACGGCCGCGCCGGCGACCGCGAGCGTCATCGCGAGCGCGATCAACAGAGCGTGAACCGGGCGCGTCGTCATCGGTGGTTCCGTGGGCCCGAAGGCGGGGGCGAGGGCAGGCGCAGCGCCTTTCGCCTGGGAAAACGGCGATTTTCGTGTCCGGGACCGAAGCTTCGCGGCTCAGGATGGCGCCGGGCTTGCGCCTCCGCCAGCGGCCGCGCGCCGCGGGCGGCACCTGAACTGTTTTCAATACTCAGGCGTTTCTGGCTCACGAGGGCGGTTAGAATCGACGGAGATACAAGATGAAGGGTGCAGTGCTCGGCTCGGCCATGCTGGCGGCGGGTGCCCTGGTCGTGATGCCGGCCACCGCCGATGCGCGCGGCTTCGGCGGCGGCGGATTCCATGGCGGCGGGTTCCACGGCGGCGGGTTCCACGGTGGTGGATTCGGCGGCGGCTTCCGGGGTGCCGGATTCGGCGGCTTCCGGGGCGGCGGCTTCGGCGGGTTCCGCGGCGGCTATGGCGGGTTCCGCGGCGCCGGCTTCCACGGCGGCTACGGCCGGGGCTTCTACGGCCGCGGCTACGGCTATCGCGGCGGCTACGGCTACGGCCTCGGCGGCCTGGGTCTCGGCGTCGGCCTGGGTCTGGCGGCCGGCGGCCTCTACGGCGGCTACGGTGGTTACGGCTATCCGGGTTACGGCTACGGCTACGGCGGCGGCTACGCCCCGGTCGGCTATGCCGGCGATTACGGCTACGGCGGCGGTTGCTACACGGTCCCGCGGGTGCGCTGGACCCCCTACGGCTACCGCCGGGTCCTGGTCGAGCGCTGCTACTGAGCGGCGCCTGAACCGGGACCCATTGGGAAAGGCCGCCTCCGGGCGGCCTTTTCCTTGCGTGGCGCCTCCCCACGGTTGCACAGCTCGGCTATTGGCGCCGATACTGGTACCCGGTGGTGGGAGAGTGTGATGCGTACGGAATCCGGGCCGGGGAATACGGGCGTGGAGGCGGTGGAGATCCGCGACGCCAGCCTCATGGCCTTTTACCGCTCCATGACCTCGACGGAGCGGCACACCTTCTGGGCATGCGCCGCCGGCTGGTGCCTCGACGGCATGGACTTCATGATCTACCCGCTGGTGATCGGGACGATCATGGCCCTCTGGCACGTCGATTCCGGCACGGCCGGGCTCGCCGCCACCGTGACGCTGCTCGCCTCGGCGCTCGGCGGCTGGCTCGCGGGCTTCATCGCCGACCGGATCGGCCGGGTGCTCACCCTCCAGATCACCATCCTGTGGTTCTCGGTGTTCTCGCTGCTCTGCGCCTTCGTGCAGAATTTCGAGCAGCTGCTCATCGCCCGGGCGATCCTGGGACTCGGCTTCGGCGGCGAGTGGGCGGCCGGCGCCGTGCTGATCGGCGAGACCATCCGGGCCGAGTATCGCGGCCGCGCCGTCGGCTCGGTCCAGTCCGGCTGGGCGATCGGCTGGGGCATGGCGGTGCTGGCGCAGGCGGTGACCTTCTCGCTGCTGCCCCCCGAGATCGCCTGGCGCTGGATGTTCGCGATCGGCGCCCTGCCGGCCCTGCTAATCTTCTACCTGCGCCGCTACGTCCAGGAGCCGCAGGTCGCCGCCGAGACCCGGGCCCGGGCCATCGCCACCGGCGACCGGCCGAAGATCTGGGAGATCTTCTCGGGCCCGATCCTCAAGACCACCCTGCTCGCCTCGCTGGCGGCGGCGGGCTGCCAGGGCGGCTATTACGCGATCACCACCTGGGTGCCGCGCTTCCTCACCACCGAGCGGGGCCTGTCGGTGGTGTCCTCCACGGGCTATCTCGCGGCGCTGATCATCGGCTCGTTCGCCGGCTACCTGGTCGGCGCCTGGCTCGCCGACCGGCTCGGGCGCCGGCCGCTGTTCCTGATCTTCTCGCTCGGCGCCATCGCGGTGATCGTCGCCTACACGCAGATCCCGCTCTCCAACAGCGTGCTCTGGGTTCTGGGCTTCCCGCTTGGCTTCTTCGCCTCGGGCTACTTCTCCGGGATGGGCGCCTTCCTGACCGAGCTCTACCCGACCCGCCTGCGCGGCTCGGGGCAGGGCTTCTGCTACAATTTCGGCCGGGGCGTGGGCGCCCTGTTCCCGGCGCTCGTGGGCTATCTCGCCGAGCGCGCCGGCCTCGCCTCGGCCATCGCGATCTTCGCGGCGATCGCCTACGGGATCTTCTTCCTGGCGGCCTTCGCGCTGCCCGAGACCCGCGGCCGGGTCCTGCACGCGGACACCTGACCATGCCGGAGATCCGAGACTGCCCCGCCCCGGATCCGCATCCGGGCGGGCCGACCCGCTACCGGGTGCCCGCCGGCGCGGTCGACACCCACGCCCACGTGATCGGCCTGCCGCCGGCCTATCCGCTGGTGGCCGACCGCAGCTACACGCCCCCGGCCGCCCCGGCGGACCGGTATCTGGCGATGCTCGACGCCACCGGCATGGCCAACGGCGTGCTGGTCCAGGTCAGCGTCCACGGCACCGACAACCGCCTGATGGTGGAGACGCTCCGGGCCAACCGGCAGCGCCTGCGCGGCATCGCGGTGATCCCGCTGGGCCTGCCCGACGCGGAGCTCGCCGCCCTGAAGGAGGCCGGGGTGGTGGGCCTGCGCCTGAACGTGCTGTTCGGCGGCGGGGTCGGCCTCGACGCGGTCGAGGCCTACGGGGCGCTCGCCCGGGAGATGGGCTGGCACCTGCAGTTCCTGCTCGACGCCCGCGACCTGCCGCCCATCGCCACGCGCCTGGCGCGGCTGCCGGTGCCCCTGGTGTTCGACCATATGGGCCACATGCCGGCCTCGGCGGGGGTGGAGCATCCGGGCTTCCAGACCCTGCTCGGCCTCGTGCGCGACGGCCATTGGGTCAAGCTCTCGGGCGCCTTCCGGGATTCGGTGGCTGGCCCGCCCTACGCGGACACGATCCCGTTCGCCCGCGCCCTCAACGACGCCGCCCCCGAGCGCTGCCTCTGGGGCTCGGACTGGCCGCACGTGGCCGCCTGGGACGGGCCGCCGCGCCTGGCCGACCTGCTCGACCTGATAGCCGAGTGGGTGCCGGACGCGGAGCGACGCCGCCGGCTCTTCGTGGACAACCCGCGCCGCCTCTACGGTTTCGACTAGGGGATGTCAGACCCGCAGGTCGACGCGCTGGCCCTGTCCGGAAGGCGCCGGCGGGCCTGAGGCGGCGGCGCCCTGGGCGGTCTCCGCCACGAGCCCGGCCACGGCCTTCTCGGCGTTGATCTGCTGGCGCGCGACCGCGGTGCCGATCGCCTGGTTCTGGGACGAGGCCAGCATCCGGCTGGCGGTGGCGGCGAGAGCGCTCATGCACCCCTCCTACGCGCCGCCCGTGAATCCGGCGTTAGCCGGATCCGCCGCTTTTGAGCGAATGCGGGCACGGACCGGGTTCCCAAAGGGCTCAGCCCTTTGGCGGGGTTCGGGGGCAGAGCCCCTGAAGAGAGCAGGGCCCCGCCCTGCACCCGCAAAAGGTCGACGACCTTTTGAAACCAGGATTTCCAGCCGTTTTGTGCAGCTTCAAAAACTCGGCGGCGTGCAGGCGCTGACCAGCTCGCACGGGTTGGGGCCGACGCAGCGGAAGCGGTGCGGGCGGCGGCTGTCGAAGCTGTAGGCGTCGCCGGGGCCGAGGATGCGCCGCTCCTCGCCGACCGTGACCTCCAGGCGCCCGGAGAGCACGATGCCGCCCTCCTCGCCCTCGTGGGAGAGCGGCACCCGGCCGGTATCGGCCCCGGGCTCGTAGCGCTCCTTGAGGATCTGCAGCTTGCGCCCGAACAGGCTGTCGCCCACCTGCCGGAACGAGATCGCCCCCTTGGCCGCCTTGCGGCCGATCTCGGTGAGCTCGTCGGCCGCGAAGAACGCCTTGCGCTCGGGCTCCGGTTCGAGCGCGAAGAACTCGGCCATGCCGATCGGCACCCCGTCGAGGATCCGCTTCAGGGCGCCCACCGAGGGGTTCACCCGGTTCGCCTCGATCAGCGAGATCGCCGAGTTCGTCACTCCGGCCCGCTTGGCCAGCGCCCGCTGCGACAGGCCGTGGCGGGCCCGCACGAAGCGCAGGCGCGCGCCGACATCGATGCTCATTCGCCCGGGCCCCGTTTCAGGTGTTGAGGATCCCGCAACGGTGGCGCCCGCGGCCCCGATTCTGCAAGGGCTTGGCGGCGATCAGAAAAGGACTTGTTGCCCGATCCGCCAGGGTGTCCCCTGGACCGATCGCCGCCCCGGAGAGCCGCCCGATGACCGACCATCCCCTGCGCAACACGCCGTCGCTCGACGCCTTCTGGATGCCGTTCACGGCCAACCGTCAGTTCAAGGCGGCGCCGCGGATGCTCGTGGCCGCCGAGGGCATGCACTACACGGCCGATGACGGCCGCACGGTCCTGGACGGCACCGCCGGGCTCTGGTGCGTCAATGCCGGGCACGGGCGCCGGGGGATCGCGGCGGCGGTGGAGCGCCAGCTCGCGACGCTCGACTTCGCCCCGACCTTCCAGATGGGTCACCCGATCGCCTTCGAATTCGCCGAGCGCCTCGCCGATATCGCCCCCGGCGGGCCGGACCAGCGCCTCGACCGGGTGTTCTTCACCAATTCCGGCTCGGAATCGGTCGATACCGCGCTCAAGATCGCGCTCGCCTACCAGCGGGCGATCGGGCAGGGGACCCGGACCCGGCTGATCGGCCGGGAGCGCGGCTATCACGGGGTCGGCTTCGGCGGATTGTCGGTGGGCGGCATCGTCTCGAACCGCCGGGTCTTCCCGCAGCTCAACGGCACCGACCACCTGCGCCACACCCACGACCCGGCCCGCAACGCCTTCGTGAAGGGCCAGCCCGAGCACGGGGCGGAGCTCGCCGAGGATCTCGAGCGGCTGGTGGCGCTCCACGGCGCCGAGACCATCGCGGCCTGCATCGTCGAGCCGGTGGCCGGCTCAACCGGCGTGCTGATCCCGCCGAAGGGCTATCTCGAGCGCCTGCGCGCGCTCTGCACGAAGCACGGCATCCTGCTGATCTTCGACGAGGTGATCTCCGGCTTCGGCCGCCTCGGCGCGCCCTTCGCCACCGATTATTTCGGCGTGGTGCCGGACCTCGTCACCAGCGCCAAGGGCCTGACCAACGGCACGGTGCCGATGGGCGCGGTGTTCGCGAGCCGCCCGGTGCACGACGCGCTGATGAACGGCCCGGACGGGATCGAGCTGTTCCACGGCTACACCTATTCCGGCCACCCGGTGGCCTGCGCGGCCGGGCTGGCCACGCTCGACATCTACCGGGAGGAGGGGCTGCTCACCCGCGCCGCCGACCTCGCCGACGATTGGGCGGCGGCGATGCACGACCTGCGCGGGCGCAAGAACGTCATCGACATCCGCACCATCGGGCTGATCGCCGGCATCGAGCTGGCGCCCCGGCCCGACGCCCCCGGCAAGCGCGCCTACGAGCTGTTCGTGGATTGCTTCCAGCGCGGCCTGCTCACCCGCGTCACCGGCGACATCATCGCCCTGTCGCCGCCGCTGATCCTGGAGCGCGGCCAGATCGGCGAGATCGTCGAGGTGCTGGGCGCGGCGATCGACCGGGTGGCGTGAGGGGCGGGGGTTGGCGGCCGCTGGATCGCGATCGAGCCTGCCGTACCGGCCCCTGACGTTCTAGCACCGGCCTACGGGCCGCGATCCCCTCGCCCCGCGTGCGGGGAGAGGGGGAACCCGCGCAGCGCCCGGAAAGTCGTGAGCACCGTCTCCCGCAGAGGGATGACACCGGGTGTGCCTAGTCGCTGACCTCTACCCATCGACACCCCGCCAATACCCGCGACGCGGGGGAGGGCGGCGCCGGTTGGCCTTGAAGCCTGTGGGTGACGGCCGCATCTGCCGCTCAACCTGGATGTGAGCCAGGTCGAGAGGATGTGCATGTCGAACACCGCCCTGATCGTCGGCGCCAGCGGGATCGTCGGGAGCGCCACCGCGGCGCGGCTCACCGAGGAGGGCTGGCGCGTCGCGGGCCTCGCCCGCAAGCCGGTGGCGATGGCGGGGGTCGAGCCCGTCGTGGCCGACCTGCAGGACCCGGCCTCCCTGGAGACGGCCCTGGCCGGCCTCGCCCCGAGCCACGTCTTCCTGGCGACCTGGCAGCGGCGCCCGACCGAGGCCGAGATGATCCGGGTCAACCGGGCGATGATCGAGAACCTGCTCGACGCCCTGCGGCCGATGGGTAGCGTCCGCCACGTCGCCCTGGTGACCGGGCTGAAGCACTATCTCGGCCCATTCGAGGCCTACGGGAAGGGCACCCTGCCGCAGACGCCGTTCCGCGAGGACCAGGGCCGGCTCGACATCGAGAATTTCTACTACGCCCAGGAGGACGCGGTGTTCGACGCCAGCGCCCGCGACGGCTTCGCCTGGAGCGTGCACCGGCCGCACACGATCATCGGCAAGGCGGTGGGCAACGCCATGAACATGGGCACGACGCTGGCCTGCTACGCCACCCTGTGCCGTGCGCTCAACCGGCCCTTCACCTTCCCGGGCTCGGCCGCCCAGTGGAACGGGCTGACCGACATGACCGATGCCAGGTTGCTCGCCCGCCATCTGCTCTGGGCCTCCACCGAGCCGAAGGCCGCCAACGAGGCGTTCAACGTCGTCAACGGCGACGTCTTCCGCTGGAGCTGGATGTGGGGTCGGATCGCCGACTGGTTCGGGATCGAGGCGGTGCCGTTCGACGGCACGGTGCGGCCGCTGGAAGAGCGGATGGCCCAGGACGGGCCGGCCTGGGCCGAGATCGCCAAGCAGCACGGCCTGGCCGAGCCGGACCTCGCGAAGCTCGCCTCGCCCTGGCACACCGACGCCGATCTCGGCCGGCCGATCGAGGTCGTCACCGACATGAGCAAGAGCCGGCGCCTGGGTTTTTCGGCGTATCAGCCGACCGACGACGCCTTCTACGACCTCTTCACCCAGCTCCGGGCGGACCGGCTGATTCCCTAAGGGGGGCACGGATCGCCGGATGAGGGACAGGTCCCCTTCCGCGCGGGCTACGATGGTCTAGTATCACCGTGTGCGGGCCGCGACGCGGCCCCTCTCCCACGCGGGCTACGATGTTCACACATCGCTGCCGGACGCGAACCAAGGCCAACCCCAAGCGCGCCACCCTCCCCCGCAGAGGGGGGAGGGAAGGCGCGTGTCAGCCTCGGAGAGACGTCCCCTGCTGCCGAGAACCAACCGGACCGAGTTCCGTGAATCCGCTAGCCCGCACGGAAGAGGGGACCTGCGCTCCATACGAAGGACCGAAGCCTCAGCCCGGTCGCCGCTCCGTCCCGCACCATTCGGCCACGAACAACGCCATCGCGGTGGTGCAGCGCTTCACCGAGGCGAGGCTGACGCGCTCGTCGAAGCCGTGGACGTTCTGGGCGATCGGCCCGTAGCACAGGGCCGGAACCCGGTCGTAGAGGGCGTGGACTCGGGTATCGAGATAGCTCGGCGACATGAAGCTCTGCAGCTTGGTGCCCATCGCCCGCTCATGGGCGCGGCCGAGCACGGCCTCGGCCTCCGAGCCCTCTTCCAGCACGTAGCCCTCGGCGAAGAACCCGTTGAAGGCCACGCGCGGCGGGCTGTTGCCGAGGAATGGGTCGGTGCGGGCGAAGTTCGCGACCGCGGCCTCGATCTCGGCGGCGGCCTTCGCGGCCGGGACGCCCGGATAGAGCGCGACCCGGCAATCGATCCGGCACCAGGCCGGCACCGAGGAGGCCCAGTCGCCGCCCTCGATCTTGCCGATATTCAGGTTGATCGGATGGTCCTCCGCCGCGAAGTGGCGGTGCGCGGACTTCTCGGCGTTCCAGCGCGCCTCGAGCTCCCGCAGGGCGCCGATCACCCGATAGGTCGCGTCGATGGCGTTGGCGCCGGCCCCCATCTCGCGGACATGGACCGGCACGCCCCGGACCTCGACCGTGAACCACAGCACGCCGGTATTGGCGCGCACGAGCTTCTCGTCCTCGGGCTCCGGGATCAGCACGGCGTCGGCCCGGTAGCCGCGCAGATGGGTCGCGAGCGCGCCGTTGCCGGTGGATTCCTCCTCCACCACCGACTGGATCGTCACCGCGGCGGCGGGCTGGAGGCCGAGGCGGGCGAGCGCGTCGAGGGCGAACAGGTTGGCGGCGTGCCCCGCCTTCATGTCGCCGCCGCCGCGGCCGTAGAGCCAGTCGCCCTCGATCACCGGGTCGAAGGGCGGATGGGTCCACAGGTCGAGAGGCCCTTCCGGCACCACGTCGACATGGGCCTGCAGGATCAGCGAGCGCCCGGTCTCGGTCTGCGGACGGTGGTGGCAGACCACGATCGGGGCATCCGAATGCCGGTCATCGATCTTCGAGCCGCCCGGATGGGCCGCGATGGCGGCCCGGTCCATGGCGAAGCGCTCGGTGGCG
Source organism: Methylobacterium sp. GXF4 (assembly GCF_000272495.1). Lineage (NCBI taxonomy): Bacteria > Pseudomonadati > Pseudomonadota > Alphaproteobacteria > Hyphomicrobiales > Methylobacteriaceae > Methylobacterium > Methylobacterium sp. GXF4. The sequence goes on from NZ_AKFK01000058.1 coordinate 30,709, forward strand.
TAGCCCCGGGCCCGGAACGCCCCGAACACGTAATCCTGGCAGGCATGCTCGGCCCCGCGCAGGGAGGCGAACCGGATCAGCGCCTGCGTGTGTGCGACCTGGTCGGCGAAGCCCTCCGCCACGGAGGCTTCGATCTCGGCGGCGAGGGCGGGGTCGAGGGTGGATGGGAAGACCATGGGATCTCCGGGTTCGGGACGGGGAGGAGGCGCCCGGGCGCGGGCGCGTGTCAACGGCCGCATCTTCCGTGCCGAATCGAACCTGCGCGGTCGTCGCGCGCGCAGCACCACACCCGTGGGATACGCCACGGTTTGGGATCGCGCGCTGTCCTGGGTTGCCTCGCGGGGCGCGCTCTGCGCAGTCGAGCCCCGCGGCCGCCGGCCTGCGCCCAGGAACCTTGGCGTTGCCAATGGCTTAGCCTATCTGAAAGCTGTCTTCGCCCATCTATCGAGGTCGTACATGCGTATCGGTCTGGTCTCGGTCCTGTCGGGGCTCCTTCTCTGGACCGCCGCGCCGCCGGCGGCGCGGGCGGATGTGCTCATCAGCGTCGACAAATCCTCCCAGCGGATGGAGGTCTCGGTCGACGGGCAGCCGCGCTACACTTGGCCGGTCTCCACCGGGGTCGAGGCCTACGACACCCCGTCCGGCTCGTATCGGCCGTTCCGGATGGAGCGCACCCACTTCTCGAAGGAGTGGGACGACGCGCCCATGCCGTTCGCGATGTTCTTCACCACCCAGGGTCACGCGATCCACGGCACCAACCACGTTCGCAGCCTGGGCCGCGCGGCCTCGCATGGCTGCGTGCGCCTGTCGGTGCGCAACGCCGCGACGCTGTTCAACCTGGTCAAGGCGCAGGGCATGAACCGGACCCGCGTCCAGATCGAGGGCGCGGATGCCGTGGTGGCCGAGCGCGCCGTGCGCAGCCGCCGGGTCGCCCGGAGCCGCGATCCCTACGCGCCGGACGACAGCCTGGCCGATCTCGACCAGATGGGCCGGCGCACGCTCCCGGCCACGTATACCCGCACCGTCGTGCGCCCGGCCTACGTGCCGGTCCCGGGCTATGGGTATCCCGTCGAGGTCGATGCGGTGGATGGCTGGTAGGGTAGGGGCTCGTCAGGTCCTTCCCAGCCACGCCCGCATCGCGACGCAGCGCCCTCGGCGGAGCACTCCTACGCGGCCGAGCGATCCTCGATCGCCCGGCGCATCAGAATGAGGGGAGGATTTGGGATACGCGCGGCCGCCCGACACATTGCGTCGTCTGGGCGCGGCCACCCACCCCCTCCATCCGGACCATTGCCGAGGCGGGCATCCCGGCCTAGCTCAAGCGCGGCCCTCAGAGGCTGCGCGGCGCCCGCCGCGATCGTCATGGATGGAGACTCCCCCCGATGCCCTTCGCTTTCAGCCGGCCCCTGCCTCTCGCCGCCCTGGCGCTGGCCGCTTCCACCGTGGCGGGTCATGCCCTGGAGGTGACGCGCTCGGCCGACATCGCCGCGCCGCCGGCCAAGGTCTGGCAGACGATCGGCGAGTTCTGCGGCATCGGCGACTGGCACCCGGCCATCGAGAAGTGCGTCCTGTCCGACAAGGACGGCATGAAGGTCCGCACGCTGAGCCTGAAGGGCGGCGGCACCCTCAAGGAGGAGCAGGTCTCCCGCGACGACAAGGTGATGAGCTACACCTACACGATCCTGGAAGGTCCGCTGCCGGTCGCCGACTACAAGTCGACGTTGGCCGTCGCCCCCGAGGGCACGGGCTCCAAGGTGACCTGGAGCGGCACCTTCAACGCCAAGGGCGCCCCCGACACCGTGGCGGTCGACGCCATCCAGGGAATCTACGAATCGGGCCTGAAGGCCCTGTCGGACAAGGCCAAGTAGGACGCGCTCACCCGCGCGGGCCGAGGGCTCGACGCGCCCCCTCTTCCGCACGGGAGAGGGGACCTGCACCCTCTGCGGGAAGGTCAGGGCATCTCAGCCCCGGATCACACCGCGCGCGATGCGTGATCATCACAGCGCACAGCCATGCCGCCGGGGCGATTGACCCACTGCCAAGCTCGGCTCAAAACCCCGGCGGCGCAGCCCGTGCGCCGCAACAGGATGATCGCCGTGCCCGCGTACCGTCTCCCGATGCGTCTCAGTCTCGTCGTTCTCGCCGCCGCGACCTTGGGTGCCTGCCAGCAGCGCGCCGCCGCGCCCAAGGTCTCCGAGCCCTCGCCCGTCGTGCCGGCGCCGCTGGCCCTGCCGACGGGCAGCGGCTGCGGCCCGGAGATCGCGCGCACCAAGGCCATCGTCGACAGCGACGTGGCGACCGGCAACCTCAACAAGCCGGTGGGCGACCGCTTCAACGCCGACCTCAGCCAGGCCGCCGCGGAATGCGCTGCCGGCAAGTCCGGCGAGGCGCTTCACCTCCTGGCCGCCGCCAAGAGCCGCTACGGGTATCGCTAGAGCATCATCCCGAACGGTGGACGCCGGCTTTCGGAAACGATGACGCGAAGCGCAGTCTGAGCGCGGGACTTGGAGCGCTTCACAAAACTCCCGGTTCCCGGGAGCTCTCCCTTCGCACGCGACGGTGCGGCAGGGTTTTTGTGAGAGGCTCTTAGCAGGGCTCCGCCCTGCACCCGCACAAGGTCCCGGACCTTGTGGATCCGGGACTCAAACGATGAACAGCAAGTTCAGTCCCGCCCGGCGAAACCCGTCCTCGGTAATCTTCAGGTCGAGGCCATAGGACGCGATGTCGTCCGCCACCGGGTCGAGCGCCGGCGCCCGATGCTGGTGCAGGTGCTTGATGTAGCTGTGGCAGGTCGTGCAGGTCTCGACCTGGACGTCCTTCGACACCTCGTCGAGCCCGTAATAGCTGATGCCCTCGCCGGAGCCGCAGGCGGTGCAGCGGATCCGGACGTGGTTCCACAGGGTGCCGCAGACCGAGCAGCTCAGGTACCGGGCCTTGTCGGCCGGGGTCCAGCTCACCACCACGCTCGCCACGGGCGCGCCGCCGCAGCACGGGCAGACCCCGTCGGCCACGGGCTTCAGGGCGGATGCGTCGAGCCGCGCCGCATCCTGGGCGAACCGGACCTGCAGGGCCGCCGCCACGAACACGCATTCGGCGATCCGCTCCACCGGCAGCGCGCCTTCGACGACCTGCACGGCCAGGTCGAGCCGGTCGGCCGGGGAGGCCGCCAGCAGGCTCGCCCGCGCCGCCTGGGACGCCTCGGGCGACACCGACAGGTCGAGCTGTTCCAGGAGGGCAATGAGGCAGGCGTCGAAGCCGGCATCGGTCTCGAGCCGCTGGCGCGACAGGGGCGGCATGCCGTGCTCGGCGCGCAGCGCCATGTCGGCCGCCGCTGGGGCCTCGGCGGCCGGGAACGCCGCCTGGACCGAAGCCTGTGCCCGCGCGACCTCGGCCACGAACAGCAAGTAGGCCTCGAGCGGATGCCCCGGCGCCGCGGCGGTCAGGCGCGCGGCCCGGTCGGCGAACAGCGTTCCGGGATCGGGCAGCCGCACGAAAGGGACCGAGCCCGAGATCCCGATCTTGTCGGGATCGGGCTTCAGCTCACTGAAATCCCGCCGCCGGGGCTTCGACTCGGAAGCGGCTTGCGTCGTCTCGGCCGGGACCGCGGGCTTGCGCCGGAAGAAATTGGCCACGCCTCAGGATCCGCGCTTGTCGACCGAGCCCCGGCGTACCTTGGCGCCGGCGATCTGCCGGAACCACTTGCGGTGATGCCGGTAGGCCCAGCCACCCGTCACCGTGCCGCGCACCATCGCCCGGCCGGTGCCCCGCACCCAGATGCCGGCATAGATGTGGACCACGATGATCGCGATGGCGATCACGGCGGCGAGCGAGTGGGCGAGCAGCGCCCAGCGCTGGGTCTCGATGGTGGTCAGCCCGCCGAAATAGGTGTTCCAGATCACGAGGCCGGTGACGAACATCACCCCGATCAGCGCGGTCTGACCCCAGAACACGCCCTTCTGGCCAGCATTGTACTTGCCGAGCTCCGGCAGGCGATCCTCCCGGTTGGTGACCACGTCGCCGATATGCTTGGTCCACTCGACATCGTCCTTGTTGGGGATGTTGAGCTTCCAGAAGCGCACGAACAGGAAGAAGAAGCTTACCGCCAGGGCGACGCCGAACCAGGGATGGATCGCCCGGGTCGCCTGCCCGCCGCCGAACAGGCCGGTCAGCGAGAACAGGTAGGGCGTGAACATCGCCAGCCCCGAGAGGGTCAGCAGGGTGAACAGGATCGCGGTGATCCAGTGATTCACGCGCTGAACCCCGGTGTAGCGCGGGACGTACATCACCTCCGGCGCCTCGGACTTGGCGTGATGCAGCGGGCGGGAATCACCGTCCCGGATATCGTTCTGGCTCGTCATCGGCCTTCTCGCGCCTGACGTGGCGCCGGCCCTGCGCCGCAGCGGCGGCGAGGGCTGGCTCTGGAGTTTTAGATCGGGCGGCCCGTCGGATCTACGCGATCGCGGGACCGGCCGCGGGTCCCCTCTCCCGTGCAGGAGAGGGGGCATGTCGCGTCTCTCGAGCCACTGTGCCGGCCCGAAAGACGTGTCAGTGCGGCCGGGCCTCGTCGCCGCCGCTCTCGCGGCGCTTGGCCTCGTCGAACTCGACCGCCTCCTCCTCTTCCTCGGGCACGACCTCGTTCGGGCCGGCCGTCACGTAGTGGAAGAAGCCCGCCACCGCGGCAAAGCCCATCGCGGCGAGCCCGAACACCTTGGCGCCGCCCTTCCAGAAGGCGACCAGCGGCGAGATCTTCGGGTCGTTCGGCAGGCCGGCATAGAGGCTCGGCTGGTCGGCGTGGTGCAGCACGTACATGACGTGCGTGCCGCCGACGCCGGCCGGGTCGTAGAGGCCGGCATGCTGGAAGCCGCGCGACTTCAGGTCCTCGACGCGGGTCTCGGCCTGCTCGATCATCGCCTGCTTGGTGCCGAACATGATCGAGCCGGTCGGGCACGCCTTGGCGCAGGCCGGAGCCTGACCGACCGCGACCCGGTCCGAGCACAGGGTGCACTTGTACGCCTTGTGGTCGGTCTGGCTGATGCGCGGGATGTTGAACGGGCACCCCTTCACGCAGTAGCCGCAGCCGATGCAGTTCTCCTCGATGAAGTCGACGATGCCGTTGGAGTACTGCACGATCGCGCCCGGGGACGGGCATGCCTTGAGGCAGCCCGGCTCGGTGCAGTGCATGCAGCCGTCCTTGCGGATCAGCCATTCGAGGTTCTGGGTCTCCGGGTTCTCGTACTCGGTGAACCGCATGAGGGTCCACGACTTCGGCGTGAGGTCGTGGGGGTTGTCGTAGACACCGCGATTGATGCCGATGTCGTCGCGCAGGTCGTTCCACTCTTCGCAGGCCGACTGGCAGGCCTTGCAGCCGATGCACTTCGACACGTCGATGAGCTTGGCGACCTCCACCTGGCGGCGGATCTCCGGCGGCGTCTCCGTGGAGGCGGAGCGCTGGCGGATATCGAGGGAGCTGTAATCGGCCATGATCTCAGCTCCCCTCAGGCGACCGCGTCGGACGGCGGCGTGGTCGGCTCGATATTCACGAGCCAGGCCTTGAACTCCGGCGTCTCGGTATTCGCGTCACCCACCACGGGCGTCAGCGAGTTCGGGTGCCATCCTTTCTTCGTCAGGCCCATGAAGCCCCAGTGCTGCGGGATGCCGACGACGTGGACGGGCTTGCCGTCGCAGATCAGCGGCTTGATCCGCTTGGTCACCACCGCCTTGGCCTTCAGCGAGCCGCGCTTCGACCAGACGCGGACCCAGCCGCCCTTGGTGATGCCCTTCTCCTTGGCGAGCTCTTCCGAGATCTCCACGAAGGCCTCCGGCTGGAGGATCGCGTTGATCCGGGCGTGCTTGGTCCAGCCGTGGAAGTGCTCGGTCAGACGGTAGCTCGTCGCCGCGTAGGGGAACTCCTTCGCGTCGCCGAGATCGGCCAGGTCGTCCTTGAAGATCCGGGCCGCCGGGGCGCCCTTGATCTTCGGGAACGGGATGTTGGCCATCGGCGATTCGAACGGCTCGTAATGCGTCGGGAACGGCCCGTCGCGCATGAGCCCCCGGGTCCACAGGCGGGCGACGCCCTCCTGGTTCAGGATGAACGGCCCGACGCCCTTATCGGGGGCGACGGTGACGCCGTAATCCGGCACGTCGAAGCCGATCCACTGCTTGCCGTTCCACTCGATGAGCTTCTTCTTCTCCGACCAGGGCTTGCCCTCCGGGTCGCAGGACGCTCGGTTGTAGAGCACGCGCCGGTTGGCCGGCCACGCGAAGGCCCAGTTGGGGGCGATGCCGCGGTCGCCGGGATCATTGTTGTCCCGGCGGGCCATGGTGTTGCCCTTCTCGGTGTAGCAGCCCGAGTAGATCCAGCACGCGCAGGCGGTGGTGCCGTCGTCCTTGAGCTGGGCGAAGCCGTCGACCTGCTTGCCCGCCGGGATGATCGTCCCGTTGAGGTCGGGCGTCGGCGCCACCGTGTAGCCGTTGAGCTCGCGGGCGAGCTCGGTCGGCGTCGGCGACTCGGCGATGGCGTAGTCCCATTTCAGGTTGACGATCGGGTCCGGGAACGCGCCGCCATCCTTCTTGTAGGCCGCCTTCACGCGGAGGAAGATCTCCGACATGATCTCGATGTCCGAGCGGCACTCGCCCGGCGCTTCCTGCGCCTGCCAGTGCCATTGCAGCCAGCGGCTGGAATTCGACAGCGAGCCTTCCTCCTCCACGAACAGGGTGGTCGGCAGCTCGAACACCTCGGTCTGGATCTTGGTCGGATCGACGTCGTTGTACTCGCCGTGGTTCTCCCAGAACCGGGCGGTCTCCGTCTTGAGCGGATCCATCACCACGATGAACTTCATCTTGGAGAAGGCTTCCGTCATCTTGGCGCGATTCGGGAACGACAGCAGGGGGTTGAAGCCCTGGATGACGTAGCCGGTCATCTTGCCCTGCTTGGCGAGCTCGAACCCACGGATCACGTCGTAGGTCGGCACGTCGAGCTTGGGCAGGTAATCGTACGCCCAGTCGTTCTCCTTCGTCGCCTTGTCGCCCCACATCATCTTCTGGAACGAGACGAAGAACTTGTTGTAGTTCTGCCAGTAGCTGGTCTGGCCCGGACGCAGCGGCTTGAACTGCCGCTTGGCGATGTAGCTCGCGTAGTCCGGCTCCTTCTCCACGGGCAGGTTGAGATAGCCCGGGATGAGGTTCGACATCAGCCCGAGATCGGTCAGCCCCTGGATGTTGGAGTGACCGCGCAGGGCCTGCATGCCGCCGCCGAGCATGCCGATATTGCCCAGCAGCGTCTGGACGATGCACATCGACCGGATGTTCTGCGAGCCCTTGGAGTGGTGCGTCCAGCCGAGCGCGTAGAGGGAGGCCATCGTCCGCTCAGGGGAGGACGTGGTCGCCATCAACTCGCAGACCTTCAGGAAGGTCTCCTTCGGCGAGCCACAGATCCGCTCCACCATCTCGGGCGTGTAGATGGCGATGTGCTTCTTCAACAGCTGCATGACGCAGCGCGGGTGCTGCATCGTCTCGTCGACCACGGCGTAGCCGTCGGGACCGATCTCGTAGTCCCAGGTGGTCTTGTCGTAGTCGCGCTTGTCGGCGTCGTAGCCGGCGAACAGCCCCTCGCTGAAATCGTAGCCCTCACGGACCACGTAGCCCGCGTTGGAATAGGCCGCGACGTAGCGGTGCTGCAGCTTGTCGTTGTCGATCAGGTACTTCGCGACACCCGACAGGAACGCGATGTCGGTCCCCTGCCGGATCGGGCAGTACAGATCGGCCACCGACGCCGTGCGGGTGAAGCGCGGGTCGACGACGATGAGCTTGGCGTTGTTATGGGCCTTCGCCTCGACGACCCACTTGAATCCGCACGGATGCGCTTCGGCGGCATTGCCGCCCATCACGGTAATCACGTCCGCGTGCTTGATGTCCATCCAGAGGTTGGTCATCGCACCGCGTCCGAAGGAGGGCGCCAAACTGGCGACCGACGGACCGTGTCAAACCCTGGCCTGATTATCGAAGACCAGGGCCCCCATGCTTCGGACTGTCTTGTAGGTCAGCCAGGCCGTCTCGTTGGTGGTGGCCGAGGCGCCGAGGAAGCCCGTCGTGGTCCAGCGGTTGACCGTGAGCTCTTCGTTCTTGGCCAGGAAGTTCTTGTCCCGATCCTCCTTGAGGAGGGTCGCGATCCGGTCGAGCGCGAAGTCCCAGGAGACGCGCTTGAACTCGGAGGTGCCGGGCGCGCGGTAGAGCGGGTACTTCGTGCGGGTCTCGGAATGCACGAAGTCGAGCAGCGCCGAGCCCTTCGGGCAGAGCGTGCCGCGGTTGACCGGGTGATCGGGATCGCCCTCGATATGCATCACCGAGGAGCGCGCGTTCTTCGAGCGGTCACCCAGGCTGTACAGGATGACGCCGCACGCCACCGAGCAGTACGGGCACGTGTTGCGCGTCTCGCGCATCTGCGCGAGCTTGAAGGGCCGCACCGCGGCCGCCATGGCCGGCTGAAGTCCGCCGAAGCCGAGTGCGCCGAGCGAGCCGCCCGCGAGGCCGGCGCCGGCCCCTTTGAGCAGGCCACGCCTAGAGACCTGGACCGTCATCTCCGCTCCTAAAGCGATCTGGTATAATTCCAGGGTGTCCCAAAAAAGCGTGCACGAGGCAAGTGCGATTGGGTGACACAGCGCGCGGCGCCGTCGCCTTTTGGCCGGCACGTTCGAATGCCGGCTATCATCCTGGGAAACCAGATCTTTTCGGGCGGCGGATTATTTCGCCGGCGCGGCCGGGTTGTGGCCGGAGGGGCCGCCCGTCCGGTGGTCCAGCGGCGCCTGCGGCTCGGTCCCGGTGGAGTTGCCGGTATCGGCGCCGGGGACCGGCCGGTTGGCGTTCTCGCCGATCGACTTGCCGCCCGGATTCGGCGCGTCCTTGGCCGCCGACTGCTCCCGGGGCACCGGCGCCTGGCTCCAGCCGTCCTGGGCGCTGCGTGACTTGTCGCCCATCGCGTCAATCCCCTTGATCTCGCCGGGCTTGGTCTGCGCCAGGGCGGGGCTTGCCGCCGCGACCGCCAGGAACGCCGTCAGGGTCAGGGAAAGTGAGCGGGACAAGGGGCGGGTCCGATCTGTGTGAGAGGTCATGCCCGCCAACGTAGCCCCGGGGCGGCCAGTTCCGGTTCGCTGCGGCGGCCGCGTGACGGCTTCTTAACCAAGCCTTGCCACTCTCGAGACAGGGATGTGCGGAGGAGTCGGGATCATGACGAAGACGCACCCGGAGCGCCCGTCCGAGACGGCGGCCTCCACGAACGCGGGAGCGCTCGGCCCGAGCGTGCGGCGCCATCTCGGCCAGACCCTGCGCTCGGCCTATGCCGACACGCTGGCGGCCCCGATCAGCCAGCGCCTCGAAGCGCTGGTCCAGCAGCTCGCCAAGCCCAAGCCGTAAGGCGTCCCGCGACCCAGCCCAGCGGAGCCCTGGCGGATGAAATGTGCGCCAGCGCACGCCAGTTCGTTCTTTCTAAGAAACCCGGAAACACGCCGACATTCTTCTCCCTGCGCCGCGCGCGAGAGAAGATCCATGCCTTCTGCCAGGAGCGGGCTCTGAGCACGCTTGTGTTCCGGGCGATTCCGCCGATCCTGCACCGCGACGACGCTGACGCAGACACGTCCGGACGGCTTGACTTCGTTCGATAAAACGAACGATCCAAGGCGTTCCGGGTGCGTCTTCCTGTGGCGCGACCGTCGGCGGCTGGGGGAGCGGACGTGATGAAGAACGGTGCGGCACGGAACCGGGCCTTCCGGGCGGTCGGGCTGTCGATGCTGGTCAGCGCCGGCCTGCTGAGCAGCTTCCTGCCGGCCGCGGCCGAGACCGCTCTGCTCAACGTGTCCTACGACCCGACCCGGGAACTCTACCGCGAGATCAACGCCGTCTTCGCCGAGGAATGGAAGGCCAAGACCGGCGAGGCGATCACGGTGCGCGCCTCGCATGGCGGCTCGGGCGCCCAGGCGCGGACGGTGATCGACGGCGTCGATGCTGATGTGGTCACGCTGGGCATCCCGTCCGATATCGACGCCATCGCCAAGCTGACCCGCAAGATCCCCGAGGATTGGCGCACCAAGCTCCCGAACGAGGCCGTGCCCTACACCTCGACGGTGGTGTTCCTGGTCCGCAAGGGCAACCCGAAGGGCGTCAAGGATTGGGCCGACCTGACCAAGCCCGACGTCAAGGTGATCACCCCGAATCCGAAGACCTCGGCCGGCGGCCGCTGGAATTTCCTGGCCGCCTGGGGCTACGCCTACGCCCAGGACAAGGACACCGCCAAGGCCGACGCCTTCGTGGGCCAGATCTACAAGAACGTGCCGGTGCTCGATACCGGCGCCCGCGGCTCCACCGTGACCTTCGCGCAGCGCGGGCTCGGCGACGTGCTGCCGACCTGGGAGAACGAGGCCTACCTGGTCCTGCAGGAATTCGGCGCCGACAAGTTCGATATCGTGTCGCCGCCGACCTCGATCTACGCCGAGCCGCCGGTGGCTCTGGTGGCCGCCAATGCCGAGCGCAAGGGCACCACCAAGGCCGCCCAGGCCTATCTCGACTTCCTCTACAGCGACCGCGCGCAGGCGATCTTCGCCAAGCACCATTACCGCCCGATCCGCCGCGAGGCGGCCGCGGCCGCCGACCTCGCGCAGCTCCCCGAGATCAAGCTGTTCAAGATCGAGGACATGCAGGGCTCCTGGGACGACATCCAGAAGCGGAACTTCGACGCCGGCGGCCTGTTCGACCGGTTGAGCCGGGCCGGCCGCTGAGGCGGGAATCATGGTCGAGACGCCGCGTCGCAAACGGACCTTCCGCCGTCCCAGCGTGATCCCGGGCTTCGGGCTCAGCTTCGGCTACACGCTGACCTGCCTGGGGCTCATCGTGCTGCTGCCGCTGGCCGGGCTCGTCGTGAAGGCGTCCGGCCTCGGCCTCGCGGGGATCTGGGACGTCGCCACCGATCCGCGCGTGGCCAGCGCCCTCAAGCTCAGCTTCGGCGTCTCGGCGCTCGCCGCGCTCGTGGCCTCGGCCTTCGGCTTCCTGGTCGCCTGGGTCCTGACCCGCTACCGCTTCCCGGGGCGCAAGCTCGTGGACGCGGCGGTCGACCTGCCCTTCGCGCTGCCGACCGCGGTGGCCGGCATCGCGCTGGCCTCGCTCTACGCCCCCGACGGGCTGCTCGGCGCGCCGCTCGCCCGGCTGGGCATCCAGGCGGCCTATACGCCGGTGGGGATCTTCATCGCCATGGTGTTCATCGGGCTGCCCTTCGCGGTGCGGACCGTGCAGCCGCTGATCGCCGAGATCGACAAGGAGATCGAGGAGGCCTCGGCCACCCTCGGGGCTACCCGGTTCGCGACCCTGACCCGGGTGGTGCTGCCGCCGCTGATCCCGGCGGTGCTCACCGGTTTCGCCATGGCCTTCGCCCGCGGGGTCGGCGAGTACGGCTCGATCATCTTCATCGCCGGCAACCTGCCCTACGTCTCGGAGATCGCGCCGCTCCTGATCGTGATCAAGCTGTCCGAGTTCGATTACGGCGGGGCGGCGGCGATCGCCACGATCATGCTGGGCATCTCGTTCCTGACGCTCCTCGCCATCAACCTGATCCAGGCCTGGAGCCGGAGGCGCTTCGGCTATGTCTGAGATCTTCTCCCCGACCTTCGCGCCCGCCGCGCGCACGGAGCCGGTCGCCTCGGAAGGGACCGGCACGCGCGTCGTCCTGATCGGGATTGCGATCGCGTTCCTGGCGCTGTTCCTGGTCCTGCCGCTGATCGCGGTGTTCACCCAGGCGCTGTCGAAGGGGCTCGACGCCTTCCTGGCCGCGTTCCGGGAGCCGGATGCCTGGAGCGCGATCCGCCTGACGCTGACGGTGGCGGCGATCGCGGTGCCGTTCAACGTGGTGTTCGGCCTGGCGGCGTCCTGGGCGATCGCCAAGTTCGAGTTCACCGGCAAGTCGCTGCTGATCACCCTGATCGACCTGCCCTTCTCGGTCTCGCCGGTGGTCTCGGGCCTGATCTACGTGCTGCTGTTCGGCTCGCAGGGCCTGTTCGGCGGCTGGCTGCTGAACCACGGGATCCAGATCCTGTTCGCCCTGCCGGGGATCGTGCTGGCGACCGTGTTCGTGACCTTCCCGTTCGTGGCCCGCGAGCTGATCCCGCTCATGCAGGAGCAGGGCTCCGCGGAGGAGGAGGCGGCCCTGACGCTCGGCGCCTCGGGCCTGCACGCGTTCCGCACGGTGACGCTGCCCAACATCCGCTGGGGCCTGCTCTACAGCGTGCTCCTCTGCAATGCCCGGGCGATGGGCGAATTCGGGGCGGTGTCGGTGGTGTCCGGCCACATCCGCGGCCTGACCAACACCATCCCACTCCACGTGGAGATCCTCTACAATGAGTACAACTTCGTCGCCGCCTTCGCCGTCGCTACGCTCCTCGCTGTCCTTGCCCTCATCACCCTCGTCCTCAAATCCATCCTCGAATGGCGCTTCGCGGGCGAGCTTGCGCACGGCCGGGCTCACTGATCGCCCGTCCACGGCGATCCGGGTCGAGGGCATCTCGAAGACCTTCGACACGGCCGCGGTGCTGCACGACCTGTCGATCGACGTGCGGGCGGGGGAGCTGCTCGGGCTGCTCGGCCCCTCGGGCTCGGGCAAGACGACCCTGCTGCGGATCATCGCCGGCCTCGACGCGCCGGACCGGGGCCGGATCCTGTTCGGCGACGACGACGCCACGGGGCTGGCCGTGCAGGAGCGGGCGGTGGGCTTCGTGTTCCAGCACTACGCCCTGTTCAAGCACATGAGCGTGGCCGACAACATCGCCTACGGGCTGAACGCGCGGCGGCGCGCCGAGCGCCCGGCCAGGGCCGAGATCAAGCGCCGGGTCGGCGACCTGCTCGACCTGATCCGGCTCTCGGGTTTCGGCGACCGCTACCCGTCGCAGCTCTCGGGCGGCCAGCGCCAGCGGGTGGCGCTCGCCCGGGCGCTCGCCGTCGAGCCCCGCGTCCTGCTGCTGGACGAGCCCTTCGGCGCCCTCGACGCCCAGGTGCGCAAGGACCTGCGCCGCTGGCTGCGCGAGATCCACGACCGCACCGGCCAGACCACGATCTTCGTCACCCACGACCAGGACGAGGCCCTGGAGCTGTCAGACCGCGTCGCGGTGCTCGACCGCGGCCGCCTTGAGCAGGTCGGCACCCCGGACGAGGTCCAGGAGCACCCGGCCTCCGCGATCGTGATGAAGTTCCTCGGCGACCACGTCGAGGTCGAGGCGCTGGCCGAGGGCGGCCGCGTGCTGGTGCGCGGCCGGGAGACGCCGGTGGCGGCGCCCGCCGGGATCATCGGCCCGGTCAAGCTCTACGTTCGGCCGTGGCAATTGCAGCTCGCCGAGCCCGAGGCCGCGCATCTCTCCGGCACCGTGCGCAGCTCTTACCGCAGCCAGGGCCGCCAGCGCATCGAGGTGGCCGACGACCAGGGCCGTGTGCTCGCGGTGGAGGATTTCGACGGCGTCCGCTACCCGGCCGGCCATCCGGTCGGCCTGCGGATCAACGGCGGGCATGTGTTCGGGTGAAGCTCGTCAGACACCGCGCATCCGCCTAGGCTCCTAAGCATGACGATCCCGAATCGCACCGCCCATCCCGACGTTCTCTCGGCAATCGGCCAGACGCCGCTGATCCGCCTGCGCCGGGCCTCCGAGGCGACCGGCTGCGAGATCTTCGGGAAGGCTGAGTTCCTCAATCCCGGCCTGTCGGTGAAGGACCGGGCGGCGCTCGCCATCGTGCAGGATGCCGAGGCGAAGGGCCTGATCCGGCCGGGCGGGACCATCGTGGAGGGCACGGCCGGCAATACCGGTATCGGCCTCGCCCTGGTGGCCTCGGTGCGTGGCTACCGGACGCTGATCGTCATCCCGGTCACCCAGTCCGAGGAGAAGAAGCAGACCCTGCGGCTCGCGGGCGCGCGCCTCGTCGAGGTGCCGGCGGTGCCGTTCGCCAACCCGAACAACTACGTCCACGTCGCCCGGCGGCTGGCGGAAAAACTCGCGGCCACGGAGCCGACGGGCGCGTTCTTCGCCGACCAGTTCGACAACGTCGCGAACCGTCAGGCGCATGTGGACGGGACCGGCCCCGAGATCTGGGACCAGACCGGCGGCCGGGTCGACGGCTTCGTCTGCGCGGCCGGGACCGGCGGGACGCTGGCCGGCACCGCGGCGGCCTTGCGGGCCCGGAAGCCGGGGGTGCGCATCGCGCTCGCCGACCCGGAGGGCTCGGCCCTCTACGCCCACTACATAACCGGCACCCTGAAGGCGGAGGGCTCCTCGATCACCGAGGGGATCGGCCAGGGCCGCATCACCCAGAACCTCGACGGCTTCACCCCGGACCACGCCTTCCGGATCCCGGACCGCGAGGCGCTGGAACTCGTCTTCGGGCTGATGCGGGAGGAGGGCCTGTCGCTGGGCGGCTCGTCCGGCATCAACGTCGCCGGGGCGATCCGGCTGGCCCGGGAGCTCGGGCCCGGTCACACGGTGGTGACGATCCTGTGCGACGGGGCGGCGCGCTACGCCTCGAAGCTGTTCAATCCGGCCTTCCTGACCGAACGGAACCTGCCGGTCCCGGGCTGGCTGGAGGCGCCGCCGGATGTGTTGCCGGATTGGCACGCCTGAGAACTACCGCCTCATCCGGGCAATATCCTCACAAAAGCGTGGCCCTGCGTTGAACGGAACGGATTGTCGCAGCGTTTGAACGGTCACGCTCGCAACAGCGCGACCGTCCGGAGAGCCCGTTCTATGTCCCTCGTTACCATTCTCCTCATCATCCTGATCATCCTGGCCTTCGGCGGCGGCGGCTTCCTGGGCGGCGGCGCCTATCGCGGCCCGGGCTTCGGCCTCGGCGGCATCCTGCTGATCGTGCTGATCGTCCTGCTGGTCACCGGCCGGCTCTAAGCACCGCACACCCTCTCGGACGCAGGGCCCGCCGGACCGGATTCGGTCCGGCGGGATCGTCCGCGACGGCCGTACCCTAACGGCAGGCGATCGCGACAAGCGCGGGGGCCAGAGCGCCGGGCCCGCCATCCGGGCGCGGCTTCGCCTCGGCGATGCCCTGGCCGGCCAGGAAGGCCGCGACCGCCTGGGCCGGCACCAGAGCCAGGCGCGCGGGTGGAACGATCCCGGCGACCCGCCGCGGGGCCGTCGGATAGCGGGCGACGAGCCCGACGAGATGGCCCGACCGGTCGAGAACCGGCGCGCCGCCCGCACCCGGCTGCAGCGGCGCGATCACGCCGCCCGTCACCGCGTTGGCCGGCGCGGCCAATCCCCCGTCCGGCCCCGGGGCCAGGGCGATCAGGGTCTCCTCGGCCGCGGGGGCATCCACCCGCACGGACAGGCGCGCCGGGGCCGGAATGCCCGACGCCTCGAGCAGCGCGAGCCCGGCCGGATCGGTGGCCAGCACCCGAGCCGATGACGGGCCGATGCGGGGCGCGGCGCAGCCCTCCAGCACCGCGGATGCGGTGAGCACACGCCCCGGCGCGACCACGAGCCCGGTTCCGGCTCCCTCGGCGGTTGAACTGGGCGCCCGTGGCGGCGGCGCCGCGGCGGCCGCGGACAATCCGCTCGCGGCGGGCTTCGGGGGCGCCGACGCGCCGGCCGCCGGGAACGGCTCGAAGGCGTTGGCCACGGCGATCACCAGGCGGCCGACCTCCGCGGCCAGGGCCCGGTCGTAGCCGATCAGGAAGCCGCGCACGCCCTGGGGCCCGGCATCGTAGCGGATGTAGGACAGGCCGGGCCCGGCCTCGGCGGTGACCACCAGCGATTCCGGCCGCCGCAGCTTGTAGGTGACCTTGCGGTTGGGAAGCGGCGCGGTGGCCTGGTCGAACAGGCTGTCCAGGGTCTCGGTCCCGGGCGGGAAGGACCGGGTCTCCAGGGTCACGCGCCCGTCCGCGCTCTGCCAGCGGGTGCCGGATGGCAGGGCGGTGCGCTTCGACAGCAGGCGCTCGGGCACGCCGATCATCGCGCCGCTGGCGGGATCCGCGGCGATCCGGAAGCGGGCCGCCGCCTTGGCCGACTCGCCGGCCGCCAGCAGCGCCGCCCGGCCGCGCGGGTCGAGGGGATCGGCGCCGCCCGTCCGGGTCCGGTAGGCGCTCAGCGCGTCGAAGGTCCGGCGGCCGAACGCCCCCGAGACCACGGCGTTGAAGTCGCCGGTCCAGACCAGCGCGTCCTGGATTGCCTTGCGCTCCGCCTCGGGCAGCGCCTCGAACGCGGCCTTGGTCGCCTCGAAGGCCGGATCGGGCGCAGCGGGCCGGGCAGGGGACGAAGCCCTCGGCGCGGGCTGGGCCGGCCGGGCCGGGGCCGGACGGTCCTGGGCGAGGGCCGGACCAGGGGCCGTCAGGCACCCCAGCAGCAGCGCCGCCAGGAGCGGATGCGTCCGCCGGCCGCGCGGCGCAGTCTCACGATCCGGTTCTTGCCCTGCTCGACGCGAATCCATCGCCGTCCCCGACGCTCAACGCGGCAACCTTGGCAGAGGCCTCGGCCGCGCGCCAGATCGAAGGCCCTCGGCCGGTAACGCGCACGGAAATCTGCTCGTCCCGGCGCCGCTCTCCCGTGCACGCGGCCGCGCGATGCGCTAGAGGGCAGGGGTCCGGCCTCGCGGGCCGGCCCGGATATCCGAATCGGGACTCGACTCGGACCTCCTGCCGGCCGCGCGCCGCCGCCATGGTCCGACGCGGAGCCCGGCATGAGCGAGACCAGCAACACCTTCAAGAAGGCGCCCAAGCGCAAGCCCACCAAGGGCAAGAGCGTCAGCGTCTCGCCCGAGATGCGGCAGGCCTATGCGGACCTGATCCGGGAACGCGCCGAGAAGCAGGAGACCTACGGGCGTCACCTGCCGCAGGAAGAGACCAAGCGCCGGTAGGAAGACCGGGTTTTCCGCAGGGCTCAGCCCTTTGGCGGGGTATCGGGGCGAGAGCCCCGATGGCATCGCGCTTCGCTCGACCCAGGGCTCTGCCCCGGCCCCGCAAAAGGTCCCGGACCTTTTGAAACCCTGAAGCCCTACCGCTTGCGCACGAACTCGGTGCGCAGGACGAGGCCCTTGATGGTGTCGTGGCGGCAATCGATCTCTTCGGGATCGTCCGTGAGCCGGATCGACCGGATGACCGTGCCCTGCTTCAGGGTCTGGTTCGCGCCCTTGACCTTCAGGTCCTTGATCAGCGTGACCGAATCGCCGTCGGCCAGGACGTTGCCGGCCGAATCGCGCACCTCCGCCCGTCCGGGCGCTGCCGCGGCCGCCTGACCGGGCGGGAGCCACTCGCCCGTCGCCTCGTCGTACACGTAAGATTCGTCGTCGCCCGCCAAGACCATACCCCCGGTACCGGGTCCGGGCGCTGCGCCCGTCACCCCGCTTGCCCGCGCCCGTCACGCCGAATCGGTCATCGCCCCGGCTCGGATGCTGGAACAAGCGCGGCCGTTCTCGCTCCCGGCCGGGCCGGGGGCAAGGGGCAGCCTCAGGATCGCCGATCCGGCCCCCGCACCAGGCGGAGGCCGGGGGCCGCGTCAGCGCTTGAGCGGGCCGGCCTCGATCACGTCCTCGACGGTGCGCAGGCCGGCGCGGGGGGAGTTGACCAGGCAGGCCATGTTGCCCGGTGGGTGCTGGTTCTTCCACATCTTGGTGTGGGCCTGGGGGATCTTGTCCCAGGGGAACACCTCGCTCATGCACGGGTCGACCCGGCGATCCATCACGAACTGGTTCGCCGCCGAGGCCTGCTTGAGATGGGCGAAGTGCGAGCCCTGGATCCGCTTCTGGCGCATCCAGACGTAGCGGGCGTCGAAGGTGATGTTGAAGCCGGTGGTGCCGGCGCAGAACACCACCATGCCGCCGCGCTTCACCACCAGGGCCGAGACCGGGAAGGTCGCCTCGCCCGGATGCTCGAAGACGATGTCGACATCCTGCTTGCCGGTGATGTCCCAGATCGCCTTGCCGAATTTCCGCGCCTCTTTGGTCCAGGCGTGGAACTCAGGCGAGTTCACCGTGGGAAGCTGCCCCCAGCAGTTGAAGTCCTTGCGGTTGATCACGCCCTTGGCGCCGAGGCTCATGACGTAGTCGCGCTTCGAATCGTCCGAGATCACCGCGATCGCGTTGGCACCCGAAGCCGCGCAGAGCTGCACGCCGAACACGCCGAGCCCGCCGGAGGCGCCCCAGATCAGCACGTTCTGGCCCGGCCGGACCGTGTGCGGCGCGTGGCCGAACAGCATGCGGTAGGCGGTGGCCAACGTCAGCGTGTAGCAGGCGGCCTCCTCCCAGGTGAGGTGCTTGGGCCGGTGCATCAGCTGGCGGGACTGCACCCGGCAGAACTGCGCGAAGGAGCCGTCCCCCGTCTCGTAGC
Organism: Methylobacterium sp. GXF4; assembly: GCF_000272495.1. Taxonomy (NCBI): domain Bacteria; kingdom Pseudomonadati; phylum Pseudomonadota; class Alphaproteobacteria; order Hyphomicrobiales; family Methylobacteriaceae; genus Methylobacterium; species Methylobacterium sp. GXF4. Next base: position 49,055 of record NZ_AKFK01000058.1, read on the forward strand.
CCCAGATCCGCTGGCTCGGCGAGAACATCGGGTCGCCGCCGTTGCACTCCTCGTCGTCGCCGTCATCCTGGTTGCAGTGGACGATGACCTCGTCGCCGACCTTCCAGCGCTTCACCTTGGCGCCGACCTTCCAGACGATGCCGGAGGCGTCCGAGCCGGCGATATGGTATTCGCCCTTATGCACGTCGAAGGGCGAGATCGGCTCGCCGAGGCCGGCCCAGACGCCGTTGTAGTTGACGCCCGCGGCCATGACGTAGACCAGCACCTCGTCGTCGCCGATCTCCCAGACCGGCAGCACTTCGAGCTGGTGGGACTGCTCCGGGGGCCCGTGGCGCTCGCGCCGGATCGCCCAGGCGTACATCTTGGCCGGCACGTGACCCAGCGGCGGGATCTCGCCCATCTCGTAGAGGTCCTTGACCTCGCCGCCTGCCGGACTGACCGCAGCGCTCGCCGCCATCTCGCTCTCCTCTCGTCCCGCGTGGTTCTTGAAGGCCGCGGTTCTCATCGCGCTATAGCGGCGATATCCGAAGCGTCCAAGTGGGCCGAAAGTCGAAACCCAAGGGTTTCAGATGTGAAAAAGGCGCCGGCTCAAGGCCGGCGCCTCCGTATTCAAATTCGCCTTTCCGGCAGACCAAGTATTATTCGGCGGCAGCCTGCCGGGTGTCGATCCCGAGACCTTCCGCAACCCCGCGGCCGAAATCCGGGTGGACTTTATACCAGTGGGCGATCATCCGCTCCTGGATGTGACGCGGGGAATCGCCCATCGAGGTGACGATGTTCTTGACGAGCCGCTCGCGCTCGCCGTCGTTCAGCACCTTCGACCAGAGCTGGCGCGGCTGGCCGTAGAGGTCCTCGTCGTCGTTCGGCCAGCCGTAGCGCGCCGCATCGCCCCGGATGCGCAGGGGCGGCTCGGCGAAGGCCGGATCCTCCACGGGACCGCCGAAGGAGTTCGGCTGGTAGTCCACCTGAGCGCCGTGGTTGCCGTCGGTCCGCATCGCCCCGTCCCGATGGTAGGTCTGCACCTTGGCGTTCCTGGCCTGGTTCACCGGGATCTGGTGGTAGTTCACGCCGAGCCGGTACCGGTGCGCGTCCGAGTACGACAGGATGCGGTTCTGCAGCATCTTGTCCGGCGAGAAGCCGATGCCCGGCACCACGTTGGACGGCTCGAAGGCCGATTGCTCGATCTCGGCGAAGTAGTTCTCCGGGTTCCGGTTCAGCTCCATCTCGCCGATCTCGATCAGCGGGTAGTCGCCGTGCGGCCAGACCTTGGTCAGGTCGAACGGGTTGATCCGGTAGGTGTCGGCATCGAGCTCCGGCATGATCTGGACGGAGACCTTCCACTTCGGGAAGTCGCCCTGCTCGATCGCCGAGGACAGGTCGGCGGCGGAGTAGTCCGGATCCGTGCCGGCGATCCGATCGGCCTCCTCGGCGGAAAAATTCTGGATGCCCTGCTTCGTGTGGAAGTGGAACTTCACCCAGTGCCGCTCGCCCCGCTCGTTCCACAGCGAGAAGGTGTGCGAGCCGTATCCGTTCATGAACCGGGCCGATTTCGGCGTGCCGCGGTCGCTGTACAGGATCATCACCTGGTGGATCGCCTCGGGCGAGAGGCTCCAGAAGTCCCAGCGGCGCCAATGCGGCTTCAGGTGCGTGCGCGGATCGCGCTTCTGGGTGCGGATGAAGTCGGAGAACTTGATCGCGTCGCGCACGAAGAAGATCGGCGTGTTGTTGCCGACGAGGTCCCAGTTGCCCTCCTCGGTGTAGAACTTCAGCGCGAAGCCGCGGGGATCGCGGGCGGTGTCGGCGGAGCCGGATTCCCCGCCCACCGTGGAGAACCGGGCGACCATCGGCATCTCCTTGCCGACCTCGGTCAGCACCTTGGCGCGGGTGTAGGCGCTGAGCGACTTGGTCAGCCGGAACGTGCCGTAGGCCCCGTAGCCCTTGGCGTGGACCACCCGCTCCGGAATCCGCTCCCGGTTGAAATGGGCCATCTTCTCGATGAGGTGGTAGTCCTGCATCAGCACGGGCCCGCGGGGACCCGCGGTGATCGAATTCTGATTGTCGGAGATGGGGTTGCCGAACGCGGTGGTCAGGCGCGGGCTCTGGTCGGCCATCGCTGTCGCTCCTTGGAGGCGCTCCCCGCCGGCCGATCCATCCGGTCCGGCACGGGAGAGCGCGGTGAGTCACGGATCTGGAATCGGGGGCGACACCGGTCGCGCCCGACTTGGCGGCCGCACGGGTGCGAAACGGTACCGGTGCGATCGCCGGCGGTCCAACGCACCGGTTCCCGTTTGGAGCCGTTAAATTCTGGCTCGCGCGCGGGCTTGTGAAGGGGGCCTGTGAAGGGGGGCTGGACCGGCCCTCAAATCCGGCTGTCCGCTCGGACAAGTTTTTTAAAGGCCGCCCAAGCAGTACTGGCGCGCGTTGCACTTCTGTCGCGGATGACGCGCCCGGCCGCCTTCGCTACGGTGCGGCCAAGACTGCGCCCCGAGCGCGGATAGTGAAAAAGACCATACGGAGGCCAGGATGGGCGCGCGCGTCGCGGAGACCGGGGGCGACAAGACGCCCCGCGATAAACCCTGGATCATCCGCACCTATGCGGGCCATTCCAACGCCGCGGAGTCGAACGCGCTCTACCGGGGCAACCTCGCCAAGGGCCAGACCGGCCTGTCGGTGGCCTTCGACCTGCCGACCCAGACCGGCTACGACCCGGACCACGAGCTGTCGCGCGGGGAGGTCGGCAAGGTCGGCGTCTCGATCGCGCATCTCGGCGACATGCGGACCCTGTTCCAGGACATCCCGCTCGCCCAGATGAACACCTCGATGACCATCAACGCCACGGCCCCGTGGCTGCTGGCGCTCTACCTGGCGGTGGCCGAGGAGCAGGGCGCGCCGCTCGACGCCCTCCAGGGCACCACCCAGAACGACATCATCAAGGAATACCTGTCGCGCGGGACCTACGTGTTCCCGCCCGCACCCTCGCTCCGGCTCACCAAGGACGTGATCCTGTTCACGACCAAGAACGTGCCGAAGTGGAACCCGATGAATGTCTGCTCCTACCACCTGCAGGAGGCGGGGGCGACGCCGGTCCAGGAGCTGTCCTACGCGCTGGCCATCGCCATCGCGGTGCTCGACACCGTGCGCGACGACCCCGCATTCGACGAGAAGAGCTTTTCCGACGTCTTCGGGCGGATCTCGTTCTTCGTGAATGCTGGGCTGCGCTTCGTCACCGAGATTTGCAAGATGCGGGCGTTTGCCGAACTCTGGGACGAGATCGCCCAGGAGCGCTACGGCATCGACGACCCGAAGAAGCGGATCTTCCGCTACGGCGTGCAGGTCAACTCGCTCGGCCTGACGGAGCAGCAGCCGGAGAACAACGTCCACCGCATCCTGATCGAGATGCTGGCCGTGACGCTCTCCAAGCGCGCCCGCGCCCGGGCGGTGCAGCTGCCGGCCTGGAACGAGGCGCTCGGCCTGCCGCGGCCCTGGGACCAGCAATGGTCCATGCGGATGCAGCAGATCCTGGCCTTCGAGACCGACCTTTTGGAATACGACGATATCTTCGACGGCTCGACGGTCATCGAGGCCAAGGTCGAGGCGCTGAAGGCCGAGACCCGGGCCGAGCTGGAGCGGATCGGCGGCATCGGCGGCGCGGTCGCCGCGGTGGAGACCGGCGCCCTTAAGCGCGCCCTGGTCGAGTCGAACGCCAAGCGGATCTCGGCGATCGAGGCCGGCGAGCAGATCGTCGTCGGCGTCAACAAGTGGCAGCAGGGCGAGCCCTCGCCGCTCACCGCCGGGGAGGGGGCGATCTTCTCCGTCTCCGAGACCGTGGAGATGGAGGCGCAGGGGCGCATCCGCGACTGGCGCAGCAAGCGTGACGACCGGGCGGTGGGCCAGGCGCTCGACGCCCTGGAACAGGCTGCGCGCTCGGGCGCCAACATCATGCCGGTCTCGATCGCGGCCGCGAAGGCCGGCGTCACCACCGGCGAGTGGGGCGAGCGCCTGCGGCAGGTCTTCGGCGAGTACCGGGCGCCCACCGGGGTGACGGTCGAGACCGTCTCCTCCGGGGCGGCCGAGGAGGCCAAGCTGCTGATCGCCGATCTCGGCGAGCGCCTGGGCGAGACCCCGCGGCTCGTGGTCGGCAAGCCCGGCCTCGACGGCCACTCGAACGGCGCCGAGCAGATCGCCTTGCGCGCCCGGGATGTCGGCTTCGACGTCACCTATGACGGCATCCGCCAGACGCCGGCCGAGATCGTCGCCAAGGCCAAGGAGACCGGCGCCCACGTGGTCGGCCTGTCGATCCTGTCCGGCAGCCACGTGCCGCTGGTGCGCGAGGTCCGCGCCCAGATGCGCGAGGCCGGGCTCGACCACATCCCCGTCGTGGTCGGCGGCATCATCTCCCCCGAGGACGAGCTGGTCCTGAAGAACATGGGCGTGCGCGCGGTCTACACCCCCAAGGACTACGCCATCGACGCGATCATGATCGGCCTGGCCAAGGTGGTGGAGAAGAGCCTGGACCGGCAGGGCAGCCCGCCGGAGCCGGCGCGGGAGGGCGCGCAGGTCTACTGAGGGGCATCCCACGGGATACGGGCGGCGCGCCTTCCCGAGCGCGCGCGGGATCGCGTAGGACGGCGCCATGCCGTCCGTCCGCGACACGATTCTCCTCCTCGCCGTCCCGCTCGCCGCCGCCCTGTCGGCCGGGCTGATCCTGCGCCTGCGGCCGGTGTTGCAGCGCTACGCCCTGGCCCGGCCGAACGCCCGGTCGAGCCACACGGTGCCGACGCCGCAGGGCGGCGGGATCGCCGTGGTGACGGCGCTGGTGACGATCTCCGGCCTCCTGATCGCGGCGCCGGAGATCGGCGGCCGGCCGGACTGGATCGGGCTCGCGAGCGGCACCCTGGTCCTGGCTTTGCTCGGCGCCGTGGACGACCTGCGGCCGTTGCCGGCCGGGCTGCGGCTCGCCGTGCAGGCGGGCGTCGTCGGCGTGCTGGTCTGGCAGCTCGACGGCCGGCTGCTGCCCGGGGCGCCCCTGTGGCTCGAGCGCGGGCTCGCGCTGCTGGCGGGGGTCTGGTTCGTCAACCTGACGAACTTCATGGACGGGCTCGACTGGATGACGGTGGCCGAGATCGTCCCGGTCTCCGGGGCGCTGCTGCTCCTCGGGCTTGCGGGATACCTGCCGGCGCTGCCGGCCCTGGTGGCGGCCTGCCTGCTCGGGGCGATGCTCGGCTTCGCGCCGTTCAACCGGCCGGTGGCCAGGCTCTTCCTCGGGGATGTCGGCTCGCTGCCGATCGGGCTCGTCACCGCCTGGCTGCTCTGCCAGCTCGCCTTGGCGGGGGGGCTCGCTGCCGCCCTGCTGCTGCCGCTGGTCTACCTCGCCGATGCCAGCCTGACGCTCGCCGCCCGGGCGGCACGGCGCGAGCGGGTCTGGGAGGCGCATCGCGGCCATTACTACCAGCGCGCCACCGATCACGGCCTGACCGTTTCGGGCGTCGTGGCGCGGGTGTTTGCGGTCAACCTCGTCCTGGCCGCGCTCGCCGCCGCGACCTTGTTTTGGCCGTCCTGGCCGGTCACGCTCGGGGCTCTCGCGGCCGGGCTCGCCCTGGTCGCCGCCCTGCTCCGCCGCTTCGCCCGCGCCCCCGCGCCGGCCCATGCCGAAGGTGCCTCCAGCCCGTGACCGGATTGATCGCGCTCACCGGGGCCACCGGGTTCATCGGCCGCCACCTGCTCGCCGACCTCACCGCCCGCGGCTACAAGGTCCGGGTGCTGCTGCGCCGGCCGACCGCCCTGCCGGAGGGGGCCGCGAGCGCGGTGGTCGGCGACCTGACCCGCCCGATCAACATGGCGGCGGCGCTCAGCGGCGTGGACGCCGTGGTGCATTCGGCGGGCCTGGCGCATGCCATGTCCGGGGCTCCCGAGGACGATTACCGCACCCTCAACACCGAGGCGACGCGCAAGCTCGCCGAGGCCGCCGCCCGGGCGAAGGTGCGCCGGTTCGTGTTCCTGTCCTCGATCCGCGCGCAGGTCGGCGCCAGCGCGCCCGGCGTGGTCGGGGAGGGCGACGAGCCCCGGCCCACCGATGCCTACGGCCGCTCCAAGCTGGAGGCCGAGCGGGCGCTCGCTGAGACCGGGCTCGACTGGGTCGCGCTCCGCCCGGTCCTGGTCTACGGCGCCGGCGTGAAGGGCAACATGGCCGCGCTGCTGCGGCTCGCCCGCAGCCCCTATCCCCTGCCGCTGGGCGGGCTGGCGGCGCGGCGCTCGCTGATCTCCCTGGAGAGCCTGTCGGGGGCCGTGGACGCGGTGCTGCGGGCGCCGGACCCGATCCGATCCGCCCTGATCGCTGCCGACCCGGACCCACTCGGCCTGGCCGAGATGCTCACGGCGCTGCGCGCCGGCCTCGGCCGCCAACCCGGGCTCGTCCCGGTGCCGGCCGGCCTCCTCGGGCTGGCCTGCCGGCTGACCGGCCGGGAGGCGCTGTTCGCCCGGGTGGCCGAGGGCCTGGAGGCCCGCGCCGACGGCCTCGCGGCGCTCGGATGGCGCCCGGCCGCGCCGACGCGGGACGGGCTGGCCCGGCTGGCACGGGAGGGCGGCTGAGCGCTGCGCCGACGCCCTCAAACTTGAGCCAAAGTATAACGTCTCGATGATGGTCGCAGTCGTCATGCGGATATCTGGAATCCTCTTGCTCGGCTTCGCCGTGTTCGCCGCCCGAGCGCATGCGAGCGAGGTTGTGTGCACCGCGATTGCCAACGCCACGGACGGTCGCATCCTGCTCCAGCACGGCGATTGCGACCGGCGGGTCACGCCGGCCTCGACCTTCAAGATCGCTGTCAGCCTGATGGGCTTCGATGCTGGATTGCTTACGGACGTAAACACCCCCGCCCTCCCGTTCCGCGAGGGCGACGTCGCCTGGAATCCGGCTTGGCGAAAGACCGTCGATCCCGAAAGCTGGATCCGCGATTCGGTAGTCTGGTACTCACAGCGGATCACGCGTGCCCTCGGAGCGGATCGGTTCCGGGCCTACGTGACCCGGTTCGGGTACGGCAATGCGGACGTGTCGGGCGATACCGGCCAAGCGGATGGTCTAACGCGAGCGTGGCTGAGCTCATCCCTGGCGATCAGTCCGCTGGAGCAGGTCGCTTTCCTGAGCCGGCTCGCCCGGCATGACTTGCCCGTCTCGGAGGTGGCTCTGGCGATGACCGAGACCCTGACGCGGATCGAGGCCCCCTCGGATGGCTGGGCGATCCACGGCAAAACCGGCACCGGCTTCCCGCGCAACCCGGACGGCTCCCTCGACGAAGCGCATGGCTATGGATGGTTCGTCGGCTGGGCACGCCGCGGTCCCCAGACGATGGCCTTCGCGCGCCTCATCCAAGACGACCGGCGCGAGACCGAGCCGGCTGGGATCCGTGCGCGTGCAGCGATGATCGCCGAGCTACCGCAGGTGCTGACGGAGGCGGGACGCTGACCCTGCGAGGGGCCACTAGGACCGTCTGCCATCTCGAAGCCGCCGGCCCGATCAACCGATCGCGGCGCGCGGCGCACCGGCCATCGACGCGTCCGCGATCGCCGCCCCGGCGGCGGAGGCCGGCTCCCGCCCCGCCGGCCGTTGCGCGTGGCGCTCGCGGAAATGCGGCACCGCCGCCTCGAACACGGCCTCCGCGGCCGCCCGGTCGCCCGCCGCGACGGCCGCGCGCAGCTCGGCCACCCAGGCGTCGAGCCGGGCGCGGTCGGCGAAGACCGGGCGGGCCGCCATCACGCCGTCGATGCCCGGCAGGGTGACCCGGGGTTCCTCCCGGGCGAACAGGATCTCGTTGAGCCGCTCGCCGGGCCGGGCGCCGGTATAGGCGATCTCGATCTCCGCCCCCGGCTCGAACCCGGCCAGCCGGATCATCCGCTCGGCGAGCTCGGCGATCCGCACCGGCTGGCCCATCTTGAGCACGTAGACCGCGGCGCGCTCCGCCTCCGGGGCGGTGCGGCCCTCGCCGTCGGCGTGGGAGGCCGCGGTCAGCACGAGGTCGCAGGCCTCGCGGACGGTCATGAAGTAGCGCACCATGTCGGGATGCGTGACGGTGACCGGGCCGCCCCGGGCGATCTGCGCCTTGAACACCGGCACCACCGAGCCGACCGAGCCGAGCACGTTGCCGAAACGCACCGCGATCAGCCGGGTCGGATGGTCCGGCCTGGCCGATTGCTCGGCGTCCAGCGCCTGGGCGACCATCTCGGCGAAGCGCTTGGTGACGCCGAGCTGCGAGACCGGCTCGATCGCCTTGTCGGTGGAGACCATCACCAGCGCCCGGGCGCCCGCCGCCACCGCGGCCTCGGCGACGTTGATCGAGCCGAAGACGTTGGTCTTGATGCCCTCCTGCCAGTCGCGCTCCAGATAGGGCACCTGCTTGAGCGCGGCGGCATGGACCACGCAATCGGGCCGGAACGCCGCGATGACCTGATGGGTCCGGTCCCGGTCGCGGATGTCGGCTAGCACGCCGGTCACCGCCGCCTCCGCGGACAGGATCGCCGGGTGGCTGAGGATGCCGTGCAGGGCCGGCTCGGAGGATTCGAGCACCAGCACCGCGGCGGCCCCGAAGGCCACGGCCCGGAGGCAGATCTCCGAGCCGATCGAGCCGCCGCCGCCGGTCACCACCACCCGGCGGCCGGCCAGGAACGCCTCGAGGCGCGGGCGGTCGATCGCCACGGTGGGGCGCAGGAGCAGGTCCTCGATCTCGAGGGGGGCCAGCTCGGGCCCCTGCGCGCCCTCGCCGAGCCCGACCACGCGGGCCAGCGGCAGGCCGAGCCGCCGGGCGCGGGCGATGAGGTCGTCGGGGGCGGCCTCCGGCACCAGGGCGCTCGGGGCGGCCACCAGCCGCCGGACCGGCTCGCCGCCTGCGGCCAGCTCCGCCACCACCCGTTCGAGGTCCCGGAAGCCGCCGAGCACCGGCACGCCGCGCATGAATTGCCCGGTCTCGTCCGCCCGGGGCGACAGGATCCCGCGGGGCGCCAGCTTCCTGACCGAGCCGGTCTCGATGGCGCGGATCAGCACGTCGATATCGCCGCCGCGCCCGAGCAGTAGTGTCGGCACGGTGGCGGCCCGGGCGCTCGATTGCCGGGAGCGGGTGTCCTTCAGGTACCGGAACGCGAGGCGCGCGCCCCCGAGCAGAAAGATCTGCAGGACCCAGTACAAAAAAATCGCGATCTTGCCGAAGAAGTAGAAGCCGTAGAGGTCGGCCGAGACCAGGACCCAGTCGGTCACCAGCAGGGCAAGCGCCAGGACGCTCGACGCCCGGACGATCCCGGCGAGATCCTGCAGCGAGGCGAAGCGCCACTTGGTCCGGTACAGCCGGAACCGGGCATAGACGAGGCCGGCGAAGAGCAGGAACGGCGGCAGCAGCAGCGGCAGGGCGTGCAGGCGCTCGTCCAGCATGCCGCCCTGGAAGCGGAACAGGAAGGTGAGCACCACGGCGGCGGCGGTCGCCGCGAGGTCGTGGGCCACCATCACCGCGATCTTGTAGAAGCGCTGCTGCATCGGGGGCCGGATGGGGTGCCGCGCGGTATCCGCCGCGGCATCCGCCCTGTCAACGCGGGGCCGGACGCCCCGGGGGCACCCGGCCGGTGGCGTACCCTACTTGACGATCGCGCCGGAGAAGCCGGTCTTGAAATTCTTCTGGTAGGTCCGGCCCTTCAGCGGGTAAATCTTGTCGACGAGCAGGACGCGGACGCGCTCGTTGAAGTCTTCCGTCGTTACGGTCTGCGCCTTACCCGTAATCAGAGTCCTCGCCATTATCGTCTCCGCATCGTCGCCCAGGGCACGGGATTGCGCGGAGGGTGAACTCTACATGGGGCACGGGCGACGATTTACAAAGACTTATCTTTCACCGCAGCGCCCGGACGGCCGCCCCGGCCGCATCGTCCACCCGGTCGATGTCGGGCGCGTCGATGTGCCGGTAGCGGGCCTGGATCAGCCCGAACGCCCCGAAGGCGGCGTGGCCGGCCGCGACCAGCGCGAGCAGGATCCAGCCATAGGGCTGGGCGCGCAGCAGCGCGAAGGCCTCGGCCAGGCCCTTCGCGTCCGACGAGCGCTGATGCCAGGCCGCCGCCACTAGGAAGCCGCCGATGATCAGGAAGGCGATGCCCCGGGCCGCGTAGCCGAAGCGCCCGACCGGCCCGGCCCAGCGGTCGCGGGCCTGGGCATCGAGGGCGAGCCGGTCGGTGACGTCGCCCCGCCACGCCTTGCCGAGGAACCCGAAGCCGCCGCCGATCACGCCGAGGCCGACGAGCGCCACGAGCCAGCGGCCGAAGGGCTTGGCCAGGAGCCAGGCGGTGCCGTCATGCACGCCGTCGCCGCCGCTCATCCCGAGGCCGAGGCTGAGCGAGGCCGCGCTGACGGCCAGGCCGAGATAGATCACGGCGCTGATGAGATGCGCGCCGCGCACCGCCAGCCCTTTGGCGGACGTGCCCCGGCGGTCGGCATCGGTCACGCCCTCGACCAGGCGCCAGAGCGCGAAGCCGGCGAGCCCCAGGGCGATCAGCCCGACCAGGACCACGCCGAACGGCCCGTTCAGGACGGCGCGCAGAGCATCCTTGCTGTCGCCCGCCCGGCCGCCCTGGCCGATCGCCGCGAGCAGGGCCAGGGCGCCGACCACGACGTAGACGATCCCGCGGGCGCCGTAGCCGAAACGGGCGATGCGCTCGATCGTGTTGCGGCCGCCCGGAACGGGCGTCATGCGCGGCACCGGTCGGGGCAGGGGATCAGGTTCGGCACGGGCGGGATCCGATGATGCGGGACCGGTCAACGCCCGGATGCCCGGACCCGATCCGTTGCCAGCTCGATACCGATCGCCCGGATCACATCGGCGTCCGCTCCGAGCGACCGGCCAGGGCGACGTAGAAGCCGAGCCCGTCCTGGGCCGGCAGGGTGTGCAGGCGCTCGATCAGGCCGCGGCGCTTCGCGTCGAGGAGCAGGCGGCCCGCCGGCTGGAACAGGGTCTCGCCGCCGCCTTCCGGGGGCGGGTCCAGGCGGATCGCCACGGTCTTGCCCTTGGCGAAGCGGCTGCGCTCCAGCATGTCCTTGAGGGACGCCTCCGCGGTCGCCCGGTTGGCGCCGCGCAGGTCGAGCACCGATTCCGCGTCCGTCACGCCGAGGGCGCCGCGCAGCTTGGCCGCGTAGAAATCTTCGAAATGGGGCAAGTCGGTTGCCTTGAAGCTCTGCTGGGCCGGTGAGACCGGCGCGTTGCGATCGGGTGCGGGGCTCAGTCGGCGAGGCCGCGGTAGATGTCGGATACCGGCACGGTGCCGTCGAGTTCCGGCAGCGCGACGCTGCCGCCGGGGCCCAGCGCCTGCACGGTCCAGTCGGAGGGCCCCCGGCGCCAGACCTCGACCCGCAGCTCGTCGGAATAGACGATCAGCAGGACCCTGAGGCTCGGGACCGTGCGGTAGAAGTCGATCTTGCGGCCCCGGTCCAAGCTCATCGTGGACGGCGACAGCACTTCGGCCACCAGCAGCGGATCCTCCGCGTAGCCGTCCGGCAGCGGCGGTCCGCAGCGCACCACCACGTCGGGGATCGGCACGAAATCGTCCTGCTCGGCGCTGACGATCCCCAGGCCCGGCATGGCGCGGCAGCCCCGCGGCTCGGCGAGGGCATCCAGGCGCCCGGCCAGGTTCATGACGATGCGCTGATGGCGCTCGCGCGGCGGCGACATGAGCACGGGCTCGCCGTCGAGCAACTCCCAGCGCTCCTCGTCCGGGCGATCCTCCGCCCAGCGCCTGAACGCGGCAAATCCCATGCGCGTGTCGCGCTTCGCGGCCAACGCCATCGCCGCCCTCCGATCCGGGCGCGATGGTAGCACCCGCGACGGCGCCCGCAACAGCGCCGGTTCAGAAGGCCACGCGGGCGTAGGCCTCGCCCACCGGCAGGACACCGCCGAGTTCCGGCAGGGCGATAGCCTCGCCCGGCCCGGCAACCCGCATCGTCCACCCGGCATCCCGGCGCCAGACCTCGATCCGGGCCTCGTCCTGATAGACGATCAGCAGGGTCTGAAGGCTCGGGACGGTGGCGTAGAAGGCGAGCTTGCGGCCCCGGTCGTTGGTCATGGTGCCGGGCGAGAGCACCTCGACGATCAGCAGCGGGTCGTCGACGTAGCCGCCGGGCGGCATCGACCCGCAATGGACCACCACATCCGGGTAGGGCGCGTAATCGTCCATCGCGTCGCTGAGGATGGCGAGGCCCGGATAGGCGCCGCAGCCGCGCTCTTTTGCCAACGCATCGAGATGCTGCGCGATGTTGAGGACGATGCGCTGGTGCCGAGCACTGGGCGGTGCCATCAGCACCGGCTCGCCGTCGAGCAATTCCCAGCGCTCCTCGTCCGGACGCGGCTCGACCCAGCGCCGGTATTCGGCGACGCTCATGCGGGCGTCGCGCCTCCCAGCCCATGCCATGGCGGCCTCCGATCGGAGGCGCCACGATACCATGAGTCTCTGATTCCGGCGACGGCTCAGTCGGTTGCGAGCACCGCCGCGAGATCGCCGCCGGCCTCGAGGAAGCGCTGCGGGTCGACCGGCTCGCCGTCGATCCGGGTCTCGTAATGCAGGTGCGCCCCGGTTGAGCGTCCGGTCGAGCCGACGAGGCCGACCACGTCCCCCGCGCCGACGCGCTGGCCGGGCCGGACGAGGATGCGGGCGAGGTGGCCGAATCGGGTGACGACGCCGTGGCCGTGGTCGACCTCGACCATGTTGCCGTAGCCGCCGGCATAATCCGCGGCGCTCACCCGGCCGGGGGCGGTAGCGCGGGCGGGCTCGCCGGACTCGGCCTTGAGGTCGAGGCCGGTATGGAGCGCCAGCCACCGGGTGAACGGGTCGAGCCGGGTCCCGAACGGGCTCGACACGACCGGTTCGCCGCGGGTCGGCCGCCCGAGCGGCAGAGTGGCGACGAGCTGGTGCAGGCGCTCGCCGTCACCGAGCGTCCGACGGGCCAGGTCCAAGTTGCTCGCGAAGCTGTTCGCGACGCCGGCCCCGTCCAGCATGTCGGGACCGAGGGGAACCAGCGGGCCGCCGGTTCCGCCGGCCGCCGCACGGTCGAGGCGGTCGGGGTCGAGGCCGGTGCGGCCGATCAGCCCGCGCAGGCGCCGGACGGTGTCGCCGGCCCGCTCGACCACCCGGGCGAGGCGCTCGCCCTGCGCGGCCCGCAGGCCGTCGAGGCGGGCCTCCAGCCGGATCAGACCGGTCTCGGCATCGATGGCGCTGCGGCGGGGGAGGGCGGGCAAGCGCGGCCGGGTGCCCGCCTCGGCCGGGCGCAGGCTGAACCCGTCCGGGTCCGCCTCCGGACGCGGCAGCGCGCCGGTGGTGAGCGGATCGGAGACCTGAGCGCCGAGGGCGGCCAGGGCTGCCTGACGCCGCTCCAGCTCGGCCTGGCGCTCCAGCGCCGCCGCGACCCGCTCGGCCAAGCTCGTCTCGGCCCCGGCCCGGTCGCGGCCTGCCCGGTCGAGCCGGTCCTGCAGCTCGGCGAGACGGGCCTCGTAGGCGTCCCGCATCGCCCCCTGGCGGGCGACGAACCCGGCCAGCACGTCGTCGTGGAACACGATCAGGTAGGAGGCGCCGAGCGCCCAGATCAGGGCGAGGGCGAAGCCGGCAATTAGGATTTTCGGAAGCGGCGGGCGATGCATCAAGACGGCCCCGTGGGAGCCGCCATTCAGACCCGCTTAGGGTTAAGGATCCGTCGCGCCGCGCCTGGTCAGGGCAGCGCCCGGGCGGCCTCCAGCACAGCCTCGGCGTGCCCGGGCACCTTCACCTTCGGCCAGATCTTCGCGATGCGCCCCGCGCGATCGACCAGCACGGTGGTGCGCTCCACGCCCATGTACTTGCGCCCGTACATGCTCTTCTCGACCCAGACCCCGTAGGCCTCCAGCACGCCCTTGTCCTCGTCGGAGGCGAGCGGGAAGGCGAGGCCGTACTTGCCGCAGAACTTGTCGTGGCTCTTCACCGGATCCGGCGACAGGCCGATCACTGTCGCGTCGGCCTCCGCGAAGGCCGGCAGCAATCCGTTGAAGTCCTGCGCCTCCAGGGTGCAGCCGCTCGTGTCGTCCTTCGGGTAGAAGTAGAGCACGATCTTGTGACCTTTGAGCGCGGACAGCGCGACCCGTCCTCCGCCCGAGGCGGGGAGGTCGAAATCGGGGGCCGGATCGCCCTCTGACAATGGCATCGTGCCTTCCTTTCGGCCGATTGATGGTGTGCAGTCCCGCCGTGCGCGGCAGCTCCATGAGGTTGCGCCGCGCCGCCCGACCAGAACTCGGAGTCAGGCCCGCTGTAAAGCGCGGCCGCACTTCGATCCACCGGCCGCGGAGTTCCGCGCGCGAAGCACCCGGAACAAGGGTCCCGATGGCGGACGAGACGACCTTGGCAGGCAAGCCTCGGGGGAGGGCACGACGCTGGGGCGGGTTCTGCCTCGTCGGCGCGCTGACCCTGGTGCTGCTCGTCGGCGGCGGGATCGGGCTGGCGGTGCTGCGCCTGTCGAACGGCCCGCTGCAGATCGACGCCCTGTCGCGCCGGGTCGCGGCCGCCGTGGCCGAGCGGATCGGGCCGGGCTGGAGCATCGCGATCCGCGGCAGCAGCCTCGAGCTCGACCGCGAGAACGCCCTGAGCCTGCGCTTCTCCGGCCTCGACATCCGCAACCCGCAGGGCGACCTGGTGGTGCGGGCGCCGCTCGCCCTGGTCAGCCTCGATCCCTGGGGGCTCCTGCATCTCAACCTGCAGCCGCGCTCGATCGAGTTCCGCGAGACCCAGACCACCGCCCTCGTCCACCGCGACGGCTCGATCGCGTTCGCGGCCTCCGAGGCCAACCACCCGGTCGATATCGAGCCGCACACCCTGCCGAGCGTGGACGACGCCCGGGGCAAGGTCTCGCCGCTCTCGGCGACCGTGGCGTCGATCTTCGGCGTGGTGCTCGATTCCAGCGGCATCGTCGGCGCCCTCGACCGCGCCCGCCTCACCGATGCGCGCCTGCGGCTGATCGACGATGACGGCCGCGAGCGGGCGGTGTTCGCCCGGGTCAACGGGTTGTTCGGGCGCGATCCGGTGAACGGAACACGCAACTTCGAGTTGCGGCTCGACGGACCGCACGGCGAGTGGCGCTTCGGCGGCTCCCTGCGGGAGGGCGGCGCGGGGCAGGAGGACACGGAACACGCGCGCTCGGGCGTGATCACCCTGGACGATTTGCCGGTGCCCGACCTGCTGCTGCTCTCGGGCCAGTCGGGCCTGCCACTGACCACCGACCTCAAGCTCTCGGCCCGGGCCGACGTGAGCCTGGCGGGCGGGCGCATCAAGACCATGAGCGCCAAGGTCCATACCGGCGACGGCACCTTCCTGATCGAGGAGAAGGACTTCAACCCGGTCACGGTCGAGAGCCTGGACGCCACCCTGAACTGGGACGAGGCCGGCCGGGTCATGTCGCTCACCGGGCTGGATTACCGGGGCGCCGGCAACGCGGTGCACCTGACCGGGGCCTGGACGGGAAGCCCGCCGGACGCCGCCACCGCCTGGACCGCGACGCTGTCGGGCCGCGACGCGACCCTGCGGGGGGCGACCGCGCAGGACGCGCCGGTGAAGATCGACGCGCTGGACGCGCAGCTCACCGGCCGCGACGGCGGCATCGCCATCGACGCGCTCAACGTCTCGGCGCCGGGCGTGCAGGGGGTGATCACCGGCACGATCGGCACGACCGCCGACGAGGGCGGCCTGACCCTGCGCATCCTCGGCCATGACGGCGAGGTCCGGACCGGGCTGCGCCTGTGGCCGGAGCATATCGCGCCGCCGGCCCGCACCTACCTGGTGGACCAGCTGCGCCGGGGCCGGATCGATTCCGTCGACATCCGCGTGAAGATGTCCGGGACGGTGCTGGCTGCCGCGACCAAGGGCGAGCCCGCCCCCGACGACGCGGTGCATATCGATTTCCGGGTCTCGGACGCGGCGCTGGACGTCACCGCGGACGCGCCGCCGGTGGTCAAGGGCAACGTCTCCGGGACCATCACCGGGCGCTCGACCACCGTGCGCAACGTGACCGCCGAGGTCCGCGGCCCGGACGGGCGCGGGCTGGCGATCTCGGACGGCAGCTTCGTGATCCCGCAGATCACGCCGGACCGGGTGGTGGCGCAGATCGGCATGCGGCTCTCCGGCGGCGCGGACGGCATGGCCTCCGTGCTCCAGGCGAAGCTGTTCAAGAGCCTGATGAGCGTCGATCTCGACCCGGCCACCATCAAGGGCAACGCCGACCTGCGGGTCGATTTCCCCCTCGACCTCAAGCACGTGCCCGACCTGCCGAACCTGCCCGTGACCCTGTCGGGAACGCTCTCCGACCTCTCGGTCGACAAGGTGATGGGCAAGGACCGCCTGGAATCCGGCAAGTTCTCCCTGCTGTACGACCGCGGCGCCTTCACGCTGAAGGGCGACGGCCGGGTCGCGGGCGCGCCGATCTCGGTGGATCTGCGCCAGCCCAAGGTCGGCCAGCCCGGCGAGGCGGTGGTCAACCTCGCCCTCGACGATGCCTTGCGCGGCAAGAAGGGCCTGCCGACCGCGCCGCAGCTCTCGGGAACGATCCCAATCCGCGCCGTCGTGCCGATCGGCCGGCCGGGCTCCGGCAAGCCGCCGATCCGGGTCGAGGCGGATCTCGCCAAGGCCGGCATCGACGGGCTGGTGCCCGGGCTGACCAAGCTGGCGGGCAAGCCGGGCCGCGTCAGCTTCACGCTGGTGGATGGCGGCCAGACCTACGAGCTGCGCGACTTCGCCCTCGACGCCGCCCCGGCCGCCGCCCGCGGCAGCCTCACGATCAGCCCCGAGGGCGGCCTCGAGCGCGCCGACCTGACGAGCGTCAAGCTGTCGCCGGGCGACGACATGCGGGTGAGCCTCGACCGCACCGGCAGCGGCTACAAGGTCGTGGTGCGCGGCGCCGTGGTCGATGCCCGGCCGTTCCTCAAGTCGCTGGGCGGCCCGGACGCCAAGGGCGGCAAGGAGACCAAGGATCCCAACCCGAAGGATATCGATGCCGACATCCAGGTGCCGATCGTGGCGGGCTTCAACGACGAGGCCCTGACCAACGCCAACCTGCGGCTGTCGCTGCACGGCCGGACCCTGCGGGCGGCCAACATCACCGGGCGCTTCCGCGCGGCGCCGTTCGCCGCCACGGTCACAAGGGGCGAGCGCGGCGTGCCGATGCTCGCCGTGGAATCGTCCGATGCCGGCGCGACGCTGCGCTTCGTCGACGTCTACCGGCGGATGTATGGCGGCCGCCTGACCGCCGGGATCGGCCTCAATGACGGCCCGCAATCCGGCGTGGTCCAGATCCGCGACTTCTCGCTCCGCAACGAGCCGGCCCTGTCGAGCATCATGGCGCAGGGGCCGGAGCCGGCCGAGGCGGAATCGGCCCGCGGCCGCCGCATCGCCCCGGGCCGGGCGGCCGGCGACGTGACCTTCGACCGGATGCGGGCGAATTTCGTGCGCAGCGGCAGCCGGGTCGAATTCAGCGACGCGGCGATCTCCAACGCCGCGATGGGCTTCACCCTGTCGGGCTGGCTCGATACCGGCCGGGAGCGCACCGACATGAACGGCACCTTCGTGCCGCTCTACGGGCTCAACAACGTCGCCTCGCAGCTGCCGCTGCTCGGGCCGCTGCTGGGCGGCGGGCACAATGAGGGCCTGTTCGCGGTCAATTTCCGCGTCTCCGGCAAGCTCTCCTCCCCGGACGTGAGCGTGAACCCGCTCTCGGCGATCGCCCCCGGCTTCCTGCGCAAGCTGTTCAGCGCCGGCGGCGGCCCCTTCGCGGACGGCGTGCCGGCGGTGCCGCAGGGCGAGCGGTAACGGCATCCCATCCCGGGGGCCGTTTCCGTGCCGCACCGTCATTGCGAGCGCCGTCGCGGAAGCACAAAAAAGCCCGGCGCGGCGGACCGCACCGGGCTGAACGCAAAGTCCAGAGCAACTACTTCTCGACGAAGGCCTTCTCGATCACGTAGTGGCCGGCTTCGCCGTGGTTGCCTTCCTCGTAGCCGCCGCTGCTCAGCAGCTCGCGGGTGTCGCGGATCATGTCGGGGCTGCCGCAGAGCATGAAGCGGTCGTTCTCCACCGACATGGCCGGCAGGCCGATATCGGAGAAGAGCTTGCCCGAGACCATCAGGTCGGTGATCCGGCCGCGGTTGCGGAACGGCTCGCGGGTCACGGTCGGGTAGTAGATCAGCTGGCTCGAGATCATCTCGCCCAGGAACTCGTGCTTCGGCAGGGCCTCGGTGATGGTCTCGCCGTAGGCCAGCTCCTGGACCTGGCGGCAGCCATGGACCAGCACGACCTTCTCGAACCGCTCGTAGCTCTCCGGGTCCTTGATGATCGACATGAACGGGGCCAGGCCCGTGCCGGTGCCGAGCAGGTAGAGGTTCCGGCCGGGCAGCAGGTTGTCGAGCACCAGGGTGCCGGTGGGCTTCTTGCCGACGATGATCGGGTCGCCGACCTTGAGGTGCTGGAGCTTGGAGGTCAGCGGACCGTCCTGGACCTTGATCGAGAAGAACTCGAGCTCCTCCTCGTAATTGGCCGAGACCACCGAATAGGCGCGCAGCAGCGGCCGACCCTCGACCTCGAGGCCGATCATGGTGAACTCGCCGTTGCGGAAGCGGAACGCCGGGTCCCGCGTGGTGCGGAACGAGAACAGGTTCTCGGTCCAGTGATGCACCGACAGAACGCGCTCCTCGTAGAACTTGCTCATCGACGGATCAGTCCTCGAATCCTCTGATGCTCGGCCCATGCCCCCGGCGATTCGGGGCGCATGAGGTTCGGCGGATCGTCGCCGTCCCGCGGGGCAGGGTCGGACCCCGCGCGCACGCGCACCGGGACCCGGCTGTCAAACCCAAATCGGGTGCTTCTTCTCGGGTGCTTCTTTCGCAGTTGCAGCACGCCCGTCAAGGCGCGCCAGGATCACACCCGCGCAAGAAGTGAATGGCCTGGAATCGTTCGAATATTTTAACCCGCGACGACCGGACGGAGCGGCTTCAACCCCGCCTCGATCTCGGCCCGGCGCGGTTCCAGGAACGGCGGCAGGGCGAGGCGCGCGCCCAGGCTTTCCAGGGGCTCGTCGGCGGTGAAGCCCGGGCCGTCGGTGGCGATCTCGAACAGGATGCCGTTGGGCTCGCGGAAATACAGGCTGCGGAAGTAGTAGCGGTCCACCGGCCCGCTGCTCGGCACCCGGGCGGCCTTCAGCCGGTCGGCCCACGCCTCGTACTCCGCGTCGGGGATGCGGAAGGCGACGTGGTGGACCGCGCCGGCGCCCTGCTGTGCCGGCGCCGCGGCATCGGCCAGGAGCTGTATCTCGGCGGCCGGGCCGCCCGGACCCATGGCGTAGACCGCGACCGGGCCGTCGCCGGTCTCGAAGCTCCGCTCCCGGCGCATGCCGAGCAGATCGGTCAGCACGGCAGCGGTGCGGGCCGGGTCCGGCACGGACAGGCGGATCGGGCCCAGGCCCCGGATCTGGTAGGCCGCCGGCACCGGCGAGGCGTCCCAGGGATGCTCCGGGCCGGTGCCGCCGTCATCGACCAGGGCGAGGCGCTGGCCCTCGGGATCCTCGAATTCGAGGGTTAGGCGGCCGTCGCGCAGGGCGGGCTCGGCCAGCACGATTCCAACCTCTTGGCCGGCCTCGCGCAGGCGGGCGTGCCACCACGCCACCGCGCTCTCGCCGGGCACGCGCAGATGGGTGCGGGTGATGCTGTTCGACCCGCGCCGCTCCCGGGGCGCCGGCCAGTCGAAGAAGGTGATGTCGCTGCCGGGGCTCGCCAGCCCGTCCGCGTAGAACAGGTGATAGGCCGAAACGTCGTCCTGGTTCACGGTCTTCTTCACCAGCCGCAGGCCGAGCGTGCCGGTGTAGAACGCGACGTTCTCCGCCGCGCGGGCGGTCACCGCGGTGAGGTGATGGATGCCGGTGAGCTGCATGGTTTTCCGTGTGGGTCCCCGCTCCGATCCGCGTCACGTGGGGTTCGGGCGACGGCGTTGCGAGCGCACGGCTGGAATGCAGTGGGCGTAAGGGGATTTGAGAGGCTTCATTCCTAGCCCCCCTGAAGCCGTATCATCGACAGATACAAAGCTCTTGACTTGATGTATCTCTCGTTGATACATCGAAGTCAGAGGCGGAGCGATGGCGTGGCGATTCAGAGCTTCGCGGACGACGCGACGGAAGCGGTGTTCCGCGGACGCCATCCCAGAGGCATCCCCTTTGCGATCCTCAAGGTCGCACGGCGCAAACTACGCTAGATCCATGCGGCGGCGTCCCTGAACGATCTGAAGGTGCCGCCGGGCAACAGGCTTCACCCACTGACGCACGATCGCGCTGGGCAGCATGCCATCTGGATCAACGATCAATTCCGGATCTGCCTGCGCTGGACAGTGACAGGTCCGGCCGAGGTCGAGATCGTCGATTACCATTGACCAGGGGCATCGCCCCACTCCGACGGACGGGAGATCCCCGATGGCCATCGCGTACGAGACCGACACCGTCTTGCCGCCGCTGCATCCCGGCGAGGTGCTGCGCGAGGACTTCCTGATTCCCCTCGGCTTGTCGGCCGGCACGGTGGCGCGGGCCTGCTGCGTCCCGCGGACCCGGATCGAGCGGATCGCCTCCGAGCAGATCGGGGTCTCGACCGATACGGCCCTGCGCCTCGGCCGCTATTTTGGCACGAGCGCGGAATTCTGGCTCAACCTCCAGCGCCAGTACGAGGTGGAGACGCTGACGCGCACCCTCGGGCCGGAGATCGAACGGATCGCCCCGCTCGCCCCCGCGGCAGCCTGAGCGTCAGAGCCCCACCGGCCGGCCGGCGGCGACCACCAGCATCCGGCCGTCCGCAAAGGTCCGGGCGGCGGCGCGGCGGATATCGGCCTGGGTCACGGCCGAGACCAGGGCGTTGCGGCGGGCGATGTAGTCCATGCCCAGTTCCTCGAAGGCGATCTGCACCAGCTGGTGGGCGATCTTGGTCGAGGTGTCGAAGCCGAGCGCGTAGGAGCCGGTGAGGTAGTCCTTGGCCTTCTGCAACTCGTCGTCGTCCGGGCCGTCGGCGATCAGCCGGCCGATCTCGTCGCCGATCACCGACAGGGCCTCGCCGACGCGCTCGTTCTTGGTGGCGGTGTAGCCCCAGGTCATCGCGGCCGAGCGGTGGCTGACCAGCGAGGTGCCGACCGAGTAGGCCAGCCCGCGCTTCTCGCGCACCTCCTGGAACAGGCGCGACGTGAAGGCGCCGCCGCCCAGGATGTGGTTGAGCACGTAGGCCGGGATGAAGTCCGGGTCGCGCCAGGGCACGCCGGCCATGCCGAAGCGGATCACCGATTGCGGCACGTCGAGATCGACCACGATGCGCCGGCCGAGATCCTGCACCTCGGTGCGCGGCACCGCCTTGAGCTCTCCGGCCTCCGGCAGGGAGCCGAAGGCACGGTTCAGGCCCTCGGCCAGCTGCTCGGCCCCGATGGCGCCCACCGCCGCGACCTTCACCCGGCCGCGCCCGATGATGCGGGCATGCATCGCCAGGAGGTCGTCCCGGGTGATCGTGGCGACGCTCTCCACCGTGCCCGAGGAGGGCCGGGCGTAGGCGTGGCCGGCGAAGGCCTCCTTGAAGAACCGGCGCGAGGCCAGCACGCCCGGATCGTTCTGCTGGTAGCGCAGGCCGGCGATCACCTGGCCGCGGACGCGCTCGATCGCGTCCGGATCGAGGCGCGGCTTGGCGAGCGCCAGGGCGAGGAGCGCGATGCCCTCGTCGGCATGCTTGACCAGCATCTTGAGCGAGCCGCCGATCGCGTCGGGGCCGGCATGGAAGGACAGCTCGATCGCCCGGGCGGCGAGCTGCTCCTGGAAGGCGTCGGAGGTCAGGTCGCCGGCGCCCTCGTCGAGGAGCCGGGCCAGCATCTGCGCGCAGCCGGCCTTGCCGGCCGGGTCCTGGGCGGCGCCGCCCTCGAAGGTGAAGGCCAGCGCGATCATCGGCACGACCGGGGATTCGGCGTGCCACGCCTCGATGCCGGCGGCGGTCGTCACCGGCAGGGCCGTCGTGGGCGAGCTGGCGGGGGCGGCGGTGTCGACCAAGTTCTCGGCGACGCTCATGGGAACCTCTTCTTATTTCGTCACGGGCGGCGGCGGAGTGGTCTCGCGGCCTGATGCAGGTCCCGACGGGGGTGAAACCGCCCGCCGGGACGCGCCCGAAAACCTATTCCGCGGCCATCGCGACCGGGGCGTCGGGGTCCTGAGCCTTGGTCAGGTAGCCGGTGACCGAGCGGGACGGCGTCAGCCAGCGCTCGGCGGCGGCCTTGAGTCGCTCCTGCGAGACCGCCTCGATATCGGTCGGCCAGCGGCGGACCTCCTCGATGGTCTCGCCGATCGCGAGCGCCGAACCGTAGATCCGGGCGAGCGAGGACTGGCTGTCGGAGGAGTAGACGGTCTCGGCCACGAGCCGGGTCTTGGCGCGCTCGATCGCCTCGGCGCCGAGCGCCTCCGCGGGGGCGCGGCGCAGGATCTTGTCCACCGCCTCCTCCAGCGTCTCCAGGGAGACGCCCTCGGCCGGCACCGCGTAGACGGAGAACCGGGTCTCGTCGATCGCCGAGCCCATGTACCAGGCGCCGGCATTCACCGCGAGGCCGGTCTCCATGACCAGCTTGCGGTAGAGGTAGGAGGTCGAGCCGCCGCCCAGAACCTCGGCGAGCAGCTCGAGGTCGTGGCAGCCGCCGTCGCGGGCGGTGATGCAGGACGGGGTCAGGTAGAGCCGCTGCAGGGTCGGCTGCTCGACCTTCGGGTCGGCGACCGCGACCCGGCGCAGGGCCTTGGGCTCGGGCTCGCGGGCCCGCAGGCGCTCGGGGCGGGCGCCCTGCGGGGCGACGCGGCCGTAGGTCTCGTCGGCCAGGCGCCGGACCTCGTCCGGGGTCACGTCGCCGGCCACCACCAGGATCGCGTTCTCGGGGGTGTAGAAGCGCTTGTAATAGGCCAGCGCGTGCTCGCGGTTCAGGCCCTCGATCTCGTGCATCCAGCCGATGATCGGGATGCCGTAGGGGTGGTGCACGAACAGCGAGGCGGCCATCGCCTCGGAGAGCTGGGCGGAGGGGTCGGTCTCGACCCGCATGCGCCGCTCCTCCAGCACCACGTCGCGCTCGGGCGCGACCACGGCGTCGTCGAGGACGAGGCCGCTCATGCGGTCGGCCTCGAACGCCATCATGGTGCCGAGATGGTCCCGGGCGACCCGCTGGAAATAGGCGGTGTAATCGTAGCTGGTGAAGGCGTTCTCCTGGCCGCCGAGGCCCGAGACCGCCTTGGAGAAGGCGCCGACCGGGTGCTTCTCGGTGCCCTTGAACATCAGGTGCTCGAGGAAGTGGGCGATGCCCGACTGGCCCAACGGATCATCGGCCGAGCCGTTGCGATACCAGATCATGTGGGTCGCCACGGGGGCCCGGTGATCGGGCACCACCACCACGTCGAGGCCGTTGTCGAGGGTGAAGGCCGTGACCTCGGGCCCGCCCGCCTCGGAGCGCCCGAACGGCGCGGCCTCGCCCCGGCCGGCGCTGCCGCCATACGGCGAGCCCGGACGCGGCGGGAAGAGGGTGGGCGTCGCCTTCCTGAACAGGTGCATTCCGCTTTCCTTTTGCCGGCCCCGGTGCCGCCGACGCCCGCCTGGGACGCTCGGATGGATCGGGGCCGTCCTCGTCTCCGGCCGGCAAGAGCCGTACCGGGACAGACATGTCATGTTGCCATGCCGGGGCGCCGTTGCAACGACGCCACAGCCGGATGGTTACTGCTGGGCGCGCTGGCGCTGATAGGCCCGGGGATCGGCCTCCTCGCGGTCGCGGCTGGCATTGTTGATCGGGTCCCGGGACGGCGGCTGGGCCAACTTCTTCGGGGATTGCCGGTAGCCGGTCGGCGGGTCGGTCAGCACGTCCCGGGCCGGCTCGACATCGGAGGGCTCGGCATTGGCGCTCTTGCCCTTCAGCAGGTCGAACGGGCTGAGCAGGCTGTCGTCGCGGTTGGTGTCGCCCGGCTTGCGCTCGGCCTCGGTGGTGACGTTCGCCCCGGCGCGGCGGCCGCCGCGGATCTCGTCCACAGAGAGCGTGGCGTTGTTGTCGTCGTAGCGGCCGCGGGCCTGGTTGCCGACCGGGCGGCGCCGCTCGGCCGCCGCGCGCTCGCGCTCGACGATCTCGGGATCCTTCGGCCAGGCGGTGCTGGTGGAGCGGGCCCGGGGCTGGGGCAGGGCCTTGCCGTCGAGCTTGGGCGGCATCACCAGCGGCGGGCGCTCGTGATAGTCGATCGGGTCCTGGCGCTTCTCCAGGAGGCCGATGCCGGAGAGCGCGTCGCGCATGAACTCGCCCCGCTCCTGGGCCTGCGCGCCGCAGGCCAGCAGCGGCGACAGCGCGACCGCAACGGCGGGGAGGATGAGACGAAGCCTGCGGTGCCCGGTCATGCTGCCTCACGGGTTCCGGCCGGGAGTCCGGCGCGGGGACGGCCGCCACGCGGCCTGATCCGACGGGTCCCGGCCTGAGACCGGTTTCCGGCGATCGTATGGCGCCTTGACCGCATTGCACCAGAGGCTTGGGGCGGGCAGGGCCGATCTGTTGCGGGAATCACGGGCGCGAGGCCCCTTGCGGCGTACCCCGCCCGGCTGGACTCAGGCTGTCGAGAATCAGGCCGATCACCCCGGCGACGATCGCGGCGTCCGCCACGTTGAACACGTACCAGGACCAGCCGCCGGCATGGAGGTGGACGAAGTCGAACACCGCCCCGTAGGCGGCCCGGTCGATGGCGTTGCCGAGCGCGCCGCCGACGATCAGGCCGAGCGCCACCGCCAGAAGCCGCGAGCCGGCCCGGGTCATCCAGATGCCGAGGCCGAGGGCAGCGGCGAGTGACAGGACGACGAGGAACCAGCGCCCGAACCCGCTCTCCTGCTGGAACAGGCCGTAGGAGACGCCGCGATTCCAGACCACCACGAAGTCGGCGAACGGCGCCAGCCGCCACGGCTGGGTCAGCACGAGGTCGGTTCCGAAATAGAGCCCGAGCTTGGAGGCCTGGTCGAGGACCAGGGTGACGAGCAGGGCCAGCAGGCCGGCGCGGGTGGGGGTCATGGGCGGGGACCCGACACGCGCATGCCTCCCTCCCCCCTCGGCGGGGGAGGGAGGCATGCGCAGCAGGGGGGGAGAGGGGAGCGGCGGTGCAGAGCGAGGCTGTGCCCGTCATGCCGGCCCCGCCGCGTCCGGAAACGGCGCTCCCCTCTCCCGACCCCCTTCGGGGGCCACCCTCCCCCGCAGAGGGGGGAGGGTAATGTCGCGGGTACGATCACGCCGCGCTGGCCTCCGGGTGGGCCGCGTCCCACTCGCGCAGGGCCTGGGCGTCGCGGGGCGTGACGTCCGGGTATTCCGGGTCGCTGCCGACCGCGGGGCTGACCCGCCAGGAGCGGGCGCATTTGCGGCCCTCGGCCGGCTTCGGCACCACGGCGACGCCGCGCACCTCGTCGAGCCGGAACGCCTCCGCGGGCCCCTCGCCGGCCACCACGGTGATCGCGGAGGTGATGCAGGTATCGGCGAAGTCGCAGCCCTCCAGGGCGGCGAGCAGCTCCGGATCCGAGACGTAGACGGTCGGGGCCGCCTCCAGGCTCGCGCCGATCCGCTTGGCCGCGCGCTCGATCTCCAGGGCGCCGGTCACGGCCCGGCGCACCTTCCGGATCTTCTGCCAGCGCTCCGCGAGGGTGGGGTCGAGCCACGCCGCCGGGGTTTCCGGCAGGGTCTGGAGATGGACCGAGCCGTCCGGCGACGGGTAGCGGTCGAGCCAGGCCTCCTCCGCCGTGAAGGCCAGCACCGGAGCCAGCCAGACCACCACCCGGCGGAAGGTCTCGTCGATCACCTGCAGGGCCGCCCGGCGGGTCACCGACGAGATCGGGTCGCAGTAGAGCGCGTCCTTGCGCACGTCGAAGTAGAACGACGACAGGTCGCCGGTCATGAAGCCGTTGAGCAGGGCCACGACCCGCTTGGTGTCGTAGGTCGCGTAGGCCTCGCGGATCTCGCCGTCGAGCTCGGCCAGCCGGTGCAGGATCAGCCGCTCCAGCTCCGGCATTTCCTGGATCGCGACGTCGTCGCCCGGCACGCGATGCGCCAGGGAGCCGAGCATCCAGCGCAGGGAGTTCCGGAGCTTCCGGTAGGTCTCGGCAAACGTCTTGATGATCTCCGGGCCGATCCGCAGGTCGTCGGTGTAGTCCGAGGCGGCGACCCACAGGCGCAGGATGTCGGCGCCCGAATCCTTGATGATGCTCTGCGGCGCGACGACGTTGCCCTTCGACTTCGACATCTTCAGGCCCTTGCCGTCGAGCACGAAGCCGTGGGTCAGGACGATGTCGTAGGGCGCCCGGCCGCGGGTGCCGGAGGATTCGAGCAGCGAGGACTGGAACCAGCCCCGGTGCTGGTCGGAGCCTTCCAGGTACATCACCCGGTCCCGGCCGCCGTCGCGGACGCGCCGCGCCCCGGCCAAAGCCGGGAACGCCTCCGGATCGTCCAGCACGAAGGCGTGGGTGGAGCCGGAATCGAACCAGACGTCGAGGACGTCGGTCACCTTCTCGTAGGCGGCCGGGTCGTGGTCCGGCGCCAGGAAGCGCTGCGCCGCGTCGTCCCGGAACCAGGCATCGGCCCCCTCGGCCTTGAAGGCGTCGCGGATCCGGGCGTTGACGGCAGCGTCCTTGAGGATCTCACCGCTCTCCCGGTGGACGAACACGGTGATCGGCACGCCCCAGGCGCGCTGGCGCGAGACCACCCAGTCCGGCCGGTTGCCGACCATGCCGTTGATGCGGTTCTTGCCCTGGGGCGGGACCCACTGGGTCTCCTCGATGCCCTGGAGCGCGACCTCGCGCAGGGACCGGTTGCACAGGCTGTCCACCGGCCGGTCCATGGCGATGAACCATTGCGGAGTGTTGCGGAAGATCACCGGCTTCTTGGAGCGCCAGGAATGCGGGTACTGGTGGCGCAGCACGCCGCGGGCGACCAGCGCCCCGACCTCGGTGAGCGCGGCGATGACCGCCTTGTTGGCGTCGCCCTTCTCGCCCTTGTCGGTGAGCACCCGGGTGCCCTCGAAGCCCGGCGCGGCCTTGGTCAGGGCGCCGTCGGCGTCCACCGTGTAGGGGATCGCGGTGTCGATGCCGCGCTCCTGCAGCAGCCGGCCGCTGGACATCCAGAGATCGAAATCCTCGCGGCCGTGGCTCGGCGCCGTGTGGACGAAGCCCGTGCCGGATTCGTCGGTGACGTGGTCGCCGTCGAGCATCGGCACCGCGAAGTCGTAGCCGCGGCCCTTGAGCGGGTGCGCCAGGGTCAGGCCGGCCAGCATCTCGGGACGCACGTCGCCGACGCGCTCGAACGCCTCGACCCGGGCGGCCTTGAACACGGTGGCGGCCAGGCTGTCGGCCAGCACGTAGGTCTGGCCGGGGGTCGCCCAGTTCTCGGCCGGGGCCTGCGTGACCCGGTAGAGCCCGTAGGCGATTTTTTTGGAGTAGGCGACGGCGCGGTTGCCCGGCATGGTCCAGGGGGTGGTCGTCCAGATCACCACCCTGGCGTCCGCCAGCGCCGCATCGGCCCCGTCCCGGATCGGGAAGGCGACGAAGATCGTGTCGCTGACATGCTCCTCGTACTCGACCTCGGCCTCGGCCAAAGCGGTCTTCTCGACCACCGACCACATCACCGGCTTGGAGCCGCGATAGAGCTGGCCGCTCATCGAGAACTTCATCAGCTCGTCGGCGATCACCGCCTCGGCCGGGTAGGCCATGGTGGCGTAGGGATGGTCCCAGTCGCCGGTGACGCCCAGACGCTTGAACTCGCCCCGCTGCACGTCGAGCCAGTGGGCCGCGAAGGTCCGGCATTCCTGCCGGAACTCGATCACCGGCACGTCGTCCTTGTTGCGGCCCTTGGCGCGGTACTGCTCCTCGATCTTCCACTCGATCGGCAGGCCATGGCAGTCCCAGCCGGGGACGTAGTTGGCGTCGAGGCCGAGCGCGCTGGCCGAGCGCACCACCACGTCCTTGAGGATCTTGTTGAGCGCCGTGCCGATATGGATGTTGCCGTTGGCGTAGGGCGGGCCGTCATGCAGCACGAAGCGCGGCCGTCCCGCGGCGGCGGCGCGGATCTTCCCGTAGAGGTCGATCGCGGCCCAGCGCTCGAGCAGCAGCGGCTCCCGGGTCGGCAGGCCGGCGCGCATCGGGAACTCGGTGCGCGGCAGGAACAGGGTCTTGGAATAGTCGCGGGCAGCCGCGGTCTCGGGGGTGGTCATCGGATCTCGCATCGGCGGTCGGGCCGGCGGCAATGGGCCGGCCGGATACAGGAATCTGGGCAGGGCGAGCGGCATCAGGATCCCGGACTTCCGCGCGGCCTCGCCGAAGCGGGCGCTCATCTACGCGGAGGCCGGGCCCATAATTCGAAGCCTGCGGCCCAGGCCGCAAAGAGCATGCGAAGCGAACATGACCCGTTCTCTAGCAGCGGCCCCTTCCCGATGCCAGCGGGCGGCCCCGCGATGCCGGATGAGACCTTTCGGCACCTGAACCGTTGACCGGTACGCCCTCCGCGACCCGCGGGCCGCGGAGCCCATCCCGATCGACGACCAGGAGTTGACCATGAAGAAGCTGATGATCGCCGCCCTCGCCCTTGCCCCGCTGGCCTTCGCGTCCGGCGCCGAGGCCCAGGGCACGGCCCGGGGCGCCCAGCGCGGCGTCGAGGACGGCTCGGCCGCGGCCGGCCCGGTGGGCGGTGTCGTGGGCGGCGCGGTGGGTGCGGCTACCGGCACCGTCGGCGGCGTGCTCGGCACCGACACGGATCCGGCCCGCCGCGCCCGCGAGGACCGGCGCGAGGAGCGTCTGGACCGCCAGGAGCGCATGGGCCGCTAAGCGAGCCTGAACCCGGCCGGTCGCCTCAGGCGGCCGGCCTGTCCCGCCGGATCGTCTCCTGCGCCAAGAGATAGAGGCCGGAGCCGACCACGATCATGGCGCCGGCGACCGTCCAGCGGCTCGGCACGTCGCCGAACAGCAGGAAGCCCAGCGTCACGGACCACAGCAGCTGCGTATAGATGAACGGCGCCAGCACGTTGGCCGGCGCCCGGGCATGCGCCATGACCAGCAGCCAGTGCCCGATCGTCCCGAACAGCGCGACCGCGATCAGCAGCGCCCAGTGGCCGAGATTGGCCGGGCTGGTCCAGATCCAGGGCAGGAGCGGGGCCATCAGCGCCAAGCCCGCGAGACCGGTATAGAACATGGTCGTGGCGGTGGAATCGTAGGCTGCGAGCTTGCGCGTGATGATTGCGTAGAAGGCGTAGACCACGACGTTGGCCACGCAGAGCAGGGCGGCCGGATGCATCCCGCCCAGTCCCGGCCGCACGATCACCAGAACGCCGATGAAGCCGACGCCGATCGCCACCATCCGGCCCCGCGACGACCATTCGCCGAGCAGCGGCCCCGCCAGCAGCGCCACCGTGAGCGGGGCGGCGAACTGGATCGAGATCGTCTCGGCGAGTTGCAGGTAGCGCAACGCCAGGAAGTTCAGGGCCGTGGATGCGAAGAGCAGCAGCGAGCGCACGATCTGCAGCGTCAACCGCCGGCTCTTCACCACCCCGGGGGTGCGCACCGGGTTGATGAACAGCGAGATCATCGCGACGCTGGCGGCGTAGCGCATGAAGGTGGTGACCAGCGGGTCGACGCCGCCCCGCGCCAGGGTCTTGGCGCTGGCATCGAGGCCCGCGAAGAACGCGACGGCGCCGCACATCAGGGCGATGCCGACGATCCGCCTTCGGCGCGCGAGGTCAGGTGACGGGGCCGCCCGGGCGGGGTCCCTGTCGTGGGCGACGGATGTCGCGACCTGCGTGCTCATGCCTGCCAAATCCGATGGAGGCCTGTATTCCTGCCACGCTGACCTGCGCGGCGGCACCCGTCGCGGCGCAGGGGAAGTATGCAGCCGGCACGGTGCGCCGGCTCAGCGCTTGGCCACGACCTTCTCGGCGGCGGCGGTCTTGGTCGCCGCCTTGGCGACCTTGGCCTTGGCCGGGGTCGCGCCGGCGATCAAAGCGGCCAGGTGGCCCTGGTCGAGGCCCGCGGCCGGGGCGGGCACGGCGGCCGGCACGATCGGTGCCGCGCTCACCGGTCGGCGCGGCTCGATGGAGCCGGTCGCGACCGGGTCGGGAGTGCTGGCGAAGGCCGCGATGGGACTCGCGGAAGCGGATTCGCGCTGTACGCGCAGGGTCCAATGGGCGGCGGTGGAGATGGCGGCAATCCCGAGGATCGCCTTGATGCCGCCGGTGAGCAGGGCTCTCATGGTCGTCAGGCCCGAAAGAACGCGGTTACGCCGGACCGGATCCCCGGCCTCGTCGTATCATCGCGCCGGAGCGTGAACGAAGCTGCAACCGTGCCCGACCGGGCTGTCCCGGATCGGGGCAGGGTGCCGGATCGGCGCCGCCAGTCCCGGATCGCGGTAATTCTATGTGGGCCTTGCGCCGAGCCCGCGGTTCCTGTTCCCCGCGCTCCCGACACTCCTGCAGCGACTCGGCCCACTGAGCCTCACAGGATTGGCCCAGAGAACTGGTCCGGACCACCCCGTCACTGCCGGCCCCGCTACCATGCAGGCCCGAGCGGGCTCGCGAAACCTTCAGGCGCATCGGCCGCGGGGACCGTCCGTGTAGAGGGTGGCAGCCGAGCCGGCAACAGAGCGGCGGCCGATTCGGCCCACCCGCGGCGATCAGCGCTCCGCGGCGGCCGCGGCGAAGCGTATCAGCGCGGCGATCTCGGGCTCTCCCGTCTCGGCGGCGAGGCGCGCGTAGAGTGCGGCATAGCCCGAGAAGACCTGCCGCCCGGCCGCATCCGGCCCGAGGAAATCGGCGATCTCACCCATCTCGGGGGCCCAGCGATAGGCCTTGGGCGCCATGTCGGGCAGCGCCTTGGCGAGGCGGGCGAGCAGCACCGGCTCGTTCTCGGCGAGCTCGTCCTGCAGCGCCGCCCCGGCCCCGGCGCGCTCGGCGGCCAGGATCATGATCGCGGCGAGCGCGGTGAGACCCTTGTTGAGGCCGGCATAGCTCATCTTGAGGCTGGAGGCCGCGCCGACACCGCCGGGGCAGACGCGCAGGTCGAGACCCAGATCGCGCAGGACCATCACCGGGGCGGTGTCGTCGCCCGAGACGTAGACGCGCGGCCCCTTGCTGCCGGGCTTGGGCGGCAGACCCAGGATCGCCCCGTCGAGGAAGGGAGCGCCTGTTTCCGCCACGATCGCGGCGATCCGCGCGATCGTGCCCGGGCTGACGGCGTTGGCGTCGACATAGACCGGCTTGCGCGGGGCCGCCGCCAGCGCGGGGGCGAGATGCCGGGCCAGGGCCTCCGCGTCGGCAGGCGGCACGATCGACAGCAGGATGTCGGCGGCTGCGAGGTCGTCGAGGCCGGCATCGGCCATGCCGGCCGCCGCGGCCCGCGCCCGACTCGCCGCTCCGCGCCCTTCGAGGGCGGTCAGCACCCGCGCGCCGTGCCCGACGAGCCGCGCCCCGATGGCGCTGCCCATGGCCCCGGGGGCGATCACCGCGATGGTGGGCATGGGAGGCTCACGAGAGTTCAGAGATCGGAGTATGGTAGTCACGAACGCGGCCGAGGCCTAGTATAGCGCGCGATCGGACCCGCCATTCCATGCCGCAAATCAGACCCCGGGAAGGACAGTCGAAGGCCCAGCGCTATCGTCAGGCGCCGCGGCGCGATGGTATGAAGCTCCTGCGCATCTGGGTTCCAGACCCGTCGGCGCCGGGCTTCAAGGAGGAGGCCGCTCGGCAGGCCGCCCTCTTGAAGGGCGCACCCGAGGAGGCTGAAGCCCTGGACTTCATCGCGGCGGCCTTCGACTGGCCCGAACCGTGACGCGCGGTGACATCGTTACTGTCTCACCGCCCGGATCCTACGGCAAGCCGCGTCCTGCCCTCGTCATTCAGTCCGATTGGCTCGTCGAGACCGACAGTATCCTCGTCTGCCTCCTCACCAGCACTTTGCGCGACGCTCCGCTCTTCCGGCTGACCGTCGAACCAACGCCGACAAACGGTTTGCGCAGCATCTCGCAGATCATGATCGACAAGATCATCGCCATGCAGCGCGCGAAATGCAGCCCGCCCATCGGTCGCCTGGAGCGCGATACGCTCGCCACCCTGAACCGGATGCTCGCCTTGGTCCTCGGGATCGCCGACTGATCCGGCGATCCCGTCCCACGGGTGGTTTACAGACTCCGAAGCACGGCCCCGCCACGGACGAGCCCATCCGGGGGACCTAGCGCAGCGAACCGCAGAACCGCTGGATGCGCCGGCAGGCTTCCTCCAGCACGGCGTTCGAGGTCGCGTAGGAGATGCGCAGGTTCGGGCCGAGCCCGAAGGCCGAGCCGTGCACGGCGGCCACGCCCTCGGCCTGGAGCAGCTCGGTGACGAAATCCTCGTCGGTCTCGATGGTCTTGCCGGCCTCGGTCGTCTTGCCGATCAGCGCCGCGCAGGACGGGTAGACGTAGAAGGCGCCTTCCGGGGTCGGGCAGGTCAGGCCGTTGGTCTGGTTGAGCATCGACACGACCAGGTCGCGCCGGCCCTGGAACGCCGCCCGGAACTTCGCGAGGTGGTCCTGCGGGCCGTCGAGGGCGGCCACCGCGGCCCATTGCGCGATGGTGCTCGCCCCGGAGGTCTGCTGGCCCTGGACGAAGTCCATCGCCTTGATCAGCGTCTCCGGCCCGGCCGCGTAGCCGATCCGCCAGCCGGTCATGGCGTAGCCCTTCGAGACGCCGTTCATGGTCAGCGTCCGCTCGATCAGCTGGGGCTCGACCTGGGCCGGGGTGACGAAGGCGAAGTCGCCGTAGGTCAGGTGCTCGTAGATGTCGTCGGTCAGGATGTGCACGTCGGGATAGCGCAGCAACACGTCGGTGAGCGCCTTCATCTCGTCGCGCGTATAGGCGGCCCCGGACGGGTTCGACGGCGAGTTGAGCACGATCCACTTGGTCTTCGGCGTCAGCACCCGGTCGAGCTCCTCGGCCTGGAGCTTGAAGCCGTGCTCCATGTCGGTGTCGGCGAAGACCGGCGTGCCGCCGCACAGCCCGACCATCTCCGGATACGACACCCAGTAGGGGCGGGGGATCACCACCTCGTCGCCGGGGTTCAGGGTCGCCAGGAAGGCGTTGTAGAGCACCTGCTTGCCGCCGGTGCCCACGATGGTCTGCGAGAGCTTGTAGTCGAGCCCGTTCTCGCGCTTGAACTTGCGCACGATCGCCTCGCGCAGGGGCACGATGCCCGAGACCGGCGGGTACCGGGTCTCGTTGCGGTGGATCGCCTCGATCGCGGCCTGCTTGATGTGGTCCGGCGTGTCGAAATCCGGCTCGCCCACCGACAGGCTGATGACGTCGACGCCGGACGCCTTCAGGTCCCGGGCCTTCTGGGTCATCACGATGGTCGCGGACGGCTTCACCCGCGAGAGGACGTCGGCGAGGAGAGCCATGGCGTTTCGATCTCCGTGAGGGGCGCGGCGGGCTCGGGCGCCCGCGATGCGGCCGGGACCCTAGGCCGACGGTGCGGTGCGGACAAGGCTGCGCGGCCCGCCCGATTTCATGCTAAGATCATGCCGATCTGAAGAGGGCGATTGACGAGGGCGATTCATGCCACCCGCCGAGACGATCAGCGTCACGCTGCCCCCCGAGACGGTCCGCGCCCTGCGCGAGCGCGTGGAGGCCGGCGAATACGCCTCGCTCGGCGACGCCCTGGAGGATGCGGTGCAGGCCTGGCAGAGCCGGCGCCGGGAGGATGCGGAACGCCTCGACGCGATCCGCGCCCGCATCCGCCGCTCTCTGGACGACCCCAGCCCCGATCTGAGTCCCGACGAGGTCGAGGCGCAGATGGAAGTTCTGTTCGCCCAGGCCCGGGACGATCGCCGCCGTGCGTAGGCTGCCCGTCGCGTTCCGGCGTGACGCCAGGATCGATCTCGCGGACATCTTCGGTGTCGTACTTCACGCAAGCCGCGACAACGACATCGCCGAGGGCTTCATCCGTCGGATCATCGCGCGTTGCCGGCGCATCGGCGATGCGCCCCATGGCGGTCGTCCGCGCGATGACCTGGAACCCGGCTTGCGGACGGTGCCGTTCGAGCGATCCGCAATCATCGCCTATCGGGTCCAAGCCGTGCGGGTGATGATCACCAACGTGTTCTACGGCGGCCGGGATTTCGAGGCCCTGTACCGGGGCGACCGGTCGGACGACGAGCCGGCGCCTTGACCGCGCCGAGGCGGATCGTCTTGCCCTCGCACCGGCCCACCCGCCTCCCCATCTCATGTCGATGACACCGCTCTCCGTCCTCGACCTCTCCTTCGTCAGCGCCGATTCGACCCCGGCGCGGGCGCTGCACGACACGCTGGCGCTGGCGCGCCACGTCGATGGTCTCGGCTACCGGCGCTACTGGCTGGCCGAGCACCACGCGCTGCCCAACGTGGCGAGCCCGGCCCCCGAGATCATGATCGGCCAGATCGCGGCCGCGACCCGGTCGATCCGGGTCGGCTCGGGGGGCATCATGCTGCCGAACCACGCGCCGCTCATGGTGGCCGAGCGGTTCCGGGTGCTGGAAGCCCTGTTCCCGGGCCGGATCGATCTCGGCCTCGGGCGTGCGCCCGGCACCGACGGGCTCACCGCCCGGGCGCTGCGCCGCCGGGAGGCGCCCGGCCAGGGCGGCAACGACGATTTCCTCGACCGCCTGCAGGAATTGCTGTTCTGGGACGGCGGCTTCCCGGACGGGCATCCCTTCGCCAAGATCCAGGCGAGCCCCGCCGGAGTGCCGCTGCCGCCGATCTTCCTGCTCGGCTCGTCCGATTACAGCGCCCAGCTCGCCGGCGAGATCGGCTGCGGCTTCGGCTTCGCGCAGCACTTCTCCGGAATGCCGGCCGAGGCGCCGATGCTGGCCTATCGCCGCCTGTTCCGGCCGACCCGCCTCGGCGAGCGGCCCCATGCGATCCTGGCCGTTGCGGCGATCTGCGGCGCCACCGATGCGGAGGCCGAGCGTCTGGCGGCGAGCGCGCGGCTGTCGACCCTGCGGCGGGAGCGCGGCGAGTACCGCCCGCTGCCCAGCCTGGAGGAAGCGCTGGCTTATCCGTATTCCGATGCGGAGCAGGCCCAGATCGAGCGCGGCCGCGACAAGCTGCATGTCGGCGGCCCGGAGACCCTGCGGGCGACGCTCACGGATCTCGTCGCGCGGACGCAGGCCGACGAGCTGATGATCGTCACGGCGATCCCCGATCAGGCGGCCCGGCACGACTCCTATACGCGGCTGGCCCAGGCCTGGGGCCTCGGCGCGGTCTCGGAAGCAGCTTAGGGGGATTCCAAAGGGCAAGCCCTCTGGTGGGGTATCGGGGCGAAGCCCCGATGAACCGGGGCTCCGCCCCGGACCCGCACAAGGTCCCGGACCTTGTGGATCCGGGACCTTTTCCCGCCTCAGCGACCGAACAGGCGGCCGAGGCGACCGAGCAGGCCGGGAGCCTTCTCGCCAGCGGCCGACGCGGCGGCGGCTGCCGGGGCGGCCTCGCCCTTCGGCGCCAGGACCAGCCCGAGGGCGGCCGTGTCGGTAGTCTCCCGGTCGATTAGGATCAGGCTGCCGGTCTCGCGGTTGGCCGCGTAGGCATCCACCGCCACCGGCCGGTCGAGGCGCAGGGCCACGTCGGCGATGTCGTTGGCGGCGAGGCGCTCGGCCGGACCCGGATTGCCGGTCTCGGGATCGATCCGCGAGACGATCCCCTCCACCGTGGCGTTGACCGTGGCGGTGCCGATCTTGGCGAGCAGGCTCGCCCCCGGCGCAAGCTCGGTCTCGGCCGCCCAGAACAGGCGGGCCTCGAACTGCTCCGCCACCCGCAGCGGCGCGCCGGACGCCGCGATCACCTGCCCGCGGGAGGCGTCGATCTGGTCGGCCAGCACGAGGGTCACGGATTCGTCCTCGCCGGCCTCGGGCAGGTCGCCGTCGGCGGTGTAGATCCGCGCCACCGTCGAGGTCCGGCCGGAAGGCTGGATCGTGATCGCATCGCCGGGGCGGACCCGGCCGCTGGCGATCCGCCCGCTATAGCCGCGGAACTCGGAATTCGGCCGGTTGACCCACTGGATCGCCATGCGGAACGGGGCGTTGAGCGCCTCCGCGTGCACCGGCACGGTCTCCAGGTATTCGAGCAGGGTGCCGCCGGTGTGCCAGGGGGCGGCGATGCCCGGCTCCACGACGTTGTCGCCGTTCTTGGCCGAGAGCGGGATCGCCTTCACCTCGGTGAAGTTCAGCCCGCGGGCGAAATCGGTGAAGCCCGCCCGGATCGCGTCGAACTTGTCCTGCGACCAGCCGACCAGATCCATCTTGTTCACCGCCAGCACCACCCGGCGGATGCCCAGCATCGAGACCAGCAGGGCGTGGCGCCGGGTCTGGCGGATCAGGCCCTGGCGGGCATCCACCAGGATCACCGCCACGTCGGCGGTCGAGGCGCCGGTGGCCATGTTGCGGGTGTACTGCTCGTGGCCGGGGGTGTCGGCGACGATGAACGAGCGCTTGTCGGTGGAGAAGAACCGGTAGGCGACGTCGATGGTGATGCCCTGCTCGCGCTCGGCCTGGAGGCCGTCGACCAGCAGGGCCAGGTCCATCTCCTGCCCCTGCGTCCCGTGGCGGCGGGAATCGCGCTGGAGCGCCGAGATCTGGTCGTCGAAGATCTGCTTGGTGTCGTGCAGGAGCCGGCCGATCAGGGTCGACTTGCCGTCATCCACGGAGCCGCAGGCGATGAAGCGCAGCACGGCCTTGTTCTGGTGGGCGGCCAGGAACGCCTGATAGGTGGCGGCGCGGTCGCTGAACGCGGTGGGAGCTTGGTGCACCGTCATCAGAAATAGCCTTCCTGCTTCTTGCGCTCCATGGCGCCCGCGCCGTCCTTGTCGATCACCCGGCCCTGGCGCTCCGAGGTGCGGGCCGCCAGCGTTTCGCCGACGATCTCCGGGAGGGTCGCCGCGTCGCTCTCCACCGCGCCGGTGAGCGGGTAGCAGCCGAGCGTCCGGAAGCGGACGAGGCGCTGCTGCGGAACCTCCCCGGGCTCCAGCGGCAGGCGGTCGTCGTCGACCATGATCAGCTGGCCGTCGCGCTCCACCACCGGGCGTTCGGCGGCGAAGTAGAGCGGCACGATCGGAATGTTTTCCTGCTCGATATAGAGCCAGATATCGAGCTCGGTCCAGTTCGACAGCGGGAACACCCGGAGGGACTCGCCGCGTTTCTTTTTCAGGTTGTAGAGGTGCCAGGGCTCGGCGCGCTGGCGCTTGGGATCCCAGCGGTGCTGCGCGGTGCGCAAGGAGACGATCCGCTCCTTGGCGCGGCTCGCCTCCTCGTCCCGGCGGGCGCCGCCGAAGGCCGCGTCGAACTTGTGCTTGTCGAGCGCCTGGCGCAGCGCCTGGGTCTTCATCACGTCGGTATGGACCTCGGAGCCGTGGCTCACCGGCCCGATGCCGCGGGCGAGCCCGTCCGGGTTGGTGTGGACCAGGAGGTCGAGGCCGAGCTCCTTCACCCGGGCGTCGCGGAAGGCGATCATCTCCCGGAACTTCCAGGTCGTGTCGACGTGGAGCAGCGGGAACGGCAGGGTGCCGGGCGCGAAGGCCTTGAGCGCCAGGTGCAGCAGCACCGAGGAATCCTTGCCGATCGAGTAGAGCATCACCGGGTTCTCGGTCTCGGCGACCGTCTCCCGGAAGATGTGGATGCTCTCGGCCTCGAGCCGCTTCAGGTGGCTGAGGCGGTCGGCGGAGGCGGGGGCGCCCGGGGGCACGGGGGCGAGGGCGGCGCTCATCGGGCGAATTCCGGCTGGCGGGTCTTCACGTCTGGATTGCTCTCGAAAATCGCGGGCTCCTGGCCCGGCTGGATCGACGCGGCGGGGCGGCCGACATGCAGGCCGCACTCCTTCTTCTCTTCCTGCTCCCACCACCAGCGCCCGGCGCGTTCCGGCTCGCCGAGCTTCACGGCGCGCGTGCAGGGGGCGCAGCCGATCGACGGGAAGCCGCGATCGTGCAGCACGTTGTAGGGAATGAAGTTCTCGCGCACGAAGCTGTCAACCTGAGCCCGGGACCAGTCGGCCAGGGGGTTGAGCTTGATCAGGCCGCGGGCGGGATCGAACGCGGCGAGCGGCGTCTCGGCGCGGTTGGCCGACTGGCCGGCACGCAGGCCGGTGAGCCAGCCGCTCGCCCCGTCGAGGGCGCGGCCGAGCGGCTCGACCTTGCGGAAGCCGCAGCAGGCCTGCCGGGCCGCGACAGAGCGCCGGAACCCGTTGATGCCCTCCTGGCGGATGAACGCCTCCACGGCCCCCCGGTCCGGCGCGTAGGCCGCGATCCGGATGCCGTAGGCCGACTCGGTCTCGGCCCAGGTGTCGTAGGCCTCCGGGAACAGCCGGCCGGTATCGAGGGTGACGATCTCCACGCGGCCCTTCGCCAGCCCGGCCAT
This sequence comes from Methylobacterium sp. GXF4, assembly GCF_000272495.1. NCBI lineage: Bacteria > Pseudomonadati > Pseudomonadota > Alphaproteobacteria > Hyphomicrobiales > Methylobacteriaceae > Methylobacterium > Methylobacterium sp. GXF4. Next base: position 87,499 of record NZ_AKFK01000058.1, read on the forward strand.
CGCCAGCCCGTGCGTCAGCGCCTGGTCCTCGACGCCGAGGCTCGTGGTGAAGACGAGGCGCCCGGGGATCTCGGCGGCGATCAGGTGGAGCCGGCCTGGCAGGTCGAGCCCGGACAACCTTTCCGCGAGGGAGTCGGCCATCGTTCGGTCCGGACGGGTCATCGCGACATGTCCTGAGGTTGGATCGTGGGAAAGGGCGCAGACCGCGCCGCACCCTGTTGTCGAAGGGTCGAAATGTTCGCTATAACGAACGAAGTCAAGGCGCCGCGGGTTGCTTGTCGGGCATATCCGGGCGTCCTGGCGTGCGGTGGCGCACCCCGTTCCTCCGCACCCGAGACCCCGCACGACAAAAGATTCTTCTCGGCGGCCCTGTAAAACGCCTACACTTCCCGCGCGCGGCCCAGCGTGGATGGATCCCACGGAGACGACTTTGGACGCCATCGATCTGAAGATTCTGGCCCTGCTGCAGGCGGACGCGACCCTCTCCATCGCGGCGATCGGCGAGCGCGTCGGTCTGTCTCAGACCCCGTGCTGGAAGCGCATCCAGAAGCTGGAGGCCGACGGCGTGATCGACCGGCGGGTCGCGGTGCTCGACCCGGTCAAGCTCGGCCTCGGGCTCACGGTGTTCGTCTCGATCGAGACCGCCGACCACTCCCAGGAATGGCTGCAGCGCTTCGCTGCGACCATCTCGGCCATGCCCGAGGTGCTGGAATTCTACCGGATGGCCGGCGACGTGGATTATATGTTGCGCGTCGTGGTTGCCGACATGCAGGCCTATGACAGCTTCTACAAGCAGCTTATCGCGGTGCTGCCGTTGAAGAACGTCACCTCGCGATTCGCCATGGAGAAGGTCAAGTCCACCACAGCCCTGCCGCTTCCGGCCCCGCCCAAGACCGGACGCCATCTCCCCGGCACCGCCCCGGTCCTCGCCGTCGTTGGAGAATGATCTTCTCTTTTATTGCGGCGCAACGAATGCAATATCCTAGTTCAGGCGCGTTCTGCAAAAAGAACGTTTTCGATTGACACCGGCCCCGTAGGCCACGACATGGTCCCCTGATGGCACGCCAGAATCTCCTTCCGCGCACCGCCCCGTTCGGCGACGGCGAGCGCGCCAGCCTCGATGCCGTGCTCGGCAGCGCGACCCCCGTGCAGCGCGCGTGGCTCGCGGGCTTCCTGGCGGGCCTCGATGCCGCCGGCGGCCAGCCGGCCGCCGTCCCGGCCGCCCCGCCCAAGGCCGCCGAGCCGCTGACGATCGTCTACGCCAGCGAGTCGGGGAATTCCGAGGCGCTGGCCGGCAACGTCGCCAAGCTGGCGCGCAAGCAGGGCTTCAAGCCGAAGGTCGTGGATTTCTCCGATCTCGACGTCGCGACCCTGCCCAAGGCGGGCAAGCTCGTCGCCATCGCGGCCACCTGGGGCGAGGGCGAGCCGCCGGCCCGGGCCGTGCGCGCCTATGGCGAGCTGATGGGGGAGGGCGCCCCGCGCATCGACGGGGTGGAATTCGCCGTCCTGTCCCTGGGCGACACCTCCTACGCGGAGTTCTGCGCCATCGGGAAGGCGCTCGACGCGCGCTTCGAGGCCCTGGGCGGCAAGCGCGCCGCCGAGCGCGCCGACCTGGACCTCGATTTCGAGAAGCCGGCCGCCGACTGGATCAAGAACACCCTCAAGGCCCTCGCGTCGGCCGAGACGCCCGACAACGTCGTGGCGGTGGATTTCGCCCGCGCCGCCGCGGGCGAGGACGACGATGCCGAGCCGAGCCGCGAGCCGCTGGTGGTCGAGGTCGTCGAGCACGTGAACCTCAACTCCTCGCGCTCGGACAAGGAGACGATCCACCTCGCGCTCGCCTTCGAGGACGGGGCGCCGGCCTACGAGCCCGGCGATTCGCTAGAGATCTTCCCCGAGAACGACCCGCAGCTCGTGGACGAGATCCTGGGCGCCGCGGGCCTGTCGGGCGACGAGGCCCTGCGCAAGGCGCTGCTGGCCGAGCGCGACATCACCACCCTGTCGGCCGCCACGATCGAGCGCTTCGTCAAGGCGACCGGCCACGCGGACGCGCAGAAGCTGATCGACAGCGGCGAGGCCCGGGCCTGGATCGAGGGGCGGCACCTGATCGACCTGCTCGCGACCTTCCCGGCCACGCTGACGCCTGAGCACCTCAACACCATCACCCGGCCGCTGCCGCCGCGCGCCTACTCGATCGCGTCCTCGCGCAAGGAAGTGGGCGACGAGGTCCACCTCGCCATCGTGGCGGTGCGCTACGAGACCCATGGGCGGGCCCGCTCGGGCGTCGCCTCCGTGCATGTCGCCGACCGGATCCGGGACGGCGCCAAGCTGCGGGTGCGGCTGAAGCCGAACCGGCATTTCCGGCTGCCGCAGGATCCGGCCACCGACATCATCATGGTCGGCCCCGGCACCGGCGTCGCCCCGTTCCGCGCCTTCGTGCAGGAGCGCCGCGCCATCGAGGCGCCCGGCCGCTCGTGGCTGTTCTTCGGCGACCGCCACTTCCTGCACGACTTCCTGTACCAGCTCGAATGGCAGGAGGCCCTGGAGGACGGGTCGCTGACGAAGATCGACGTGGCCTTCTCCCGGGACCAGCCGGAGAAGATCTACGTGCAGGACCGGATCACCCACAACGCCAAGGAGCTGGTCTCCTGGCTGGAGGGCGGCGCCCATTTCTACGTCTGCGGCGATGCCAAGCACATGGCCAAGGACGTGCGCGCCGCGGTGGTGCGGGCCTACGAGACCGCCAAATCCTTGAGCCCGGCCGATGCCGAGGCGCAGGTTGCGGCTCTGGAGCGCAGCCACCGCTACCAGCAGGACGTTTACTAGACCGTAGGCCGACGCAGCACGGGTCGGTCCGGGTTTCCAAAGGGCGTGTCGCCCTTTGGCGGGTTGTCAGGGCGGAGCCCCGATGCATCGGGGGGAGCCCGTCGGCGGGGCTCGGCCTCGCACCCGCAGACGCTCTCGGACCTTTGAGACCAGGATGTGTGACGATCCCGCCCGCCCAGGGGGCGGGGACGCAGTCAAGACTTTGGAAGTGATCCCATGGACGACCACAGCCCCCGCGACGACGCCCCGGCCCTGGCTCCGACCCCGGCTCCCCGCGTCTACGAGACGCCGCCCAAGGACCGGCCGATCACCGATGCCGAGGCGGCCCGCGCCGCCCAGCTCGCCGCCAACGAGCACATCAAGATCGCCAGCGGCTATCTGCGCGGCGGCCTGGCCGACGGCCTGCTGAAGCACGCCACCGGGGCGATCTCCGAGGATGACGGGCAGCTCGTGAAGTTCCACGGGATGTACATGCAGGACGACCGCGACCTGCGCCCGGAGCGGACCAAGAAGAAGCTCGACAAGGCCTACAGCTTCATGATCCGCCTGCGCATCGCCGGCGGCGTGATCAGCCCCAAGCAGTGGCTGGCGCTCGACGACATCGCGGTCACCTATGCCGGCGGCGCCCTGCGGGCGACCACGCGCCAGACCTTCCAGTATCACGGCGTGATCAAGTCGAACCTCAAGCGCACGATGGCGGCCATCGACGCGGCCCTGCTCGACACGATCGCGGCCTGCGGCGACGTGAACCGCAACGTCATGGCGGCCACCAACCCAGCCCAGGTCGGCGCCCACAAGGCCGCCCACCGGCTCGCCAAGGACATCTCGGACAGCCTGCTGCCGAAGACCAGCGCCTGGCGCGAGATCTGGCTCGACGGCGAGCGCGTGGTCGGCGGCGAGGAGGAAGAGGTCGAGCCGGTCTACGGCCGCACCTACCTGCCGCGGAAGTTCAAGATCGTCGTGGCGGTGCCACCCTCCAACGAGGTCGACATCTTCGCCCACGATCTCGGCTTCATCGCCATCCTGGACAAGAAGAACCAGGTGACCGGCTGGAACGTCACCGTGGGCGGCGGCATGGGCATGACCCATGGCGAGCCCGACACCTTCCCGCGCACCGCCGACGTGATGGGCTTCGTGGCGCCCGAGGACGCCATCAAGGTCGCCGAGGCGGTGATGACCGTCCAGCGCGACTGGGGCAACCGCAAGAACCGCAAGAACGCCCGGTTGAAGTACACGATCGAGCGCTACGGCTTGGACGCCTTCCGGGCCGAGGTGGAGACCCGGATCGGCAAGACGCTCGGCGCGCCGAAGCCCTTCACCTTTACCAACAACGGCGACCGCTTCGGCTGGACCGAAGGCGATGACGGCCGCCACCACCTGACCCTCTACATCCCCTCCGGCCGGATCAAGGATTACGAGGACGGCCCGCAATTCCTCACCGGCCTGCGCAAGATCGCCGAGGTGCACGAGGGCGATTTCCGCCTCACCGCCAACCAGAACGTGATCATCGCCAACGTCCCCGGGGCCAAGCGCGCCGCGATCGAGGCCCTGGTCGACCAGTACGGCATCACCAAGGGCGCGGGGGCGCTGCGGCGCAACTCCATCGCCTGCGTGGCGCTGCCGACCTGCGGCCTCGCCTTGGCCGAGAGCGAGCGCTACCTGCCGAGCCTGATGACCGAGCTGGAGGAGAGCCTCGCCACGCACGGGCTCGCCGAGGAGGAGATCACGATCCGCTCCACCGGCTGCCCCAACGGCTGCGCCCGCCCGTTCATCGCCGAGATCGGCCTCGTCGGCCGCGGACCCGAGCGCTACCACCTCTATCTCGGCGCCGCCTTCGACGGCTCGCGGCTGGGCAAGCTCTACAAGGAAGACGTCGCGGCCTCCGAGATCCGCGATACGCTGGATCCGCTCTTTGCCGATTTCGCGAAGGGCCGGAAGCCCGGCGAGCATTTCGGCGACTACCTGATCCGGGCCGGCCACGTCGCCCGCACGGTGAACGGGCCGGATTTCCACGACCGGACCGGCGCGCTCAAGCCGGCCGGCCACGCCTGAGCCGACACGGCTCCGGAGCCGGGGCGGCGCCCTCGGCTCCGAACGAGCGGCCTTCTTAAGGTCGGCCGGCCGCTCCGGGGCAGGGGCGGGGTGTTCCGGGGCGAGGCCCCGAACCGGATGCCCTCACCTCACTTGCGTTGACGCGGCGGCCGCGAAGCCAAGATTCGGAAACCATATCGGCTCGCGGCCGCCTCCTGAGAACGAACGTTCATTGACGTGAGAATGAGCGTTCATTACGACGGAGAGGCAAGCAGGAGTGAGCCATGGCTCTGTCGCTCGAAGGCCGTTGGTCCGATCTGGATGAGGACCGGTTCGATCCGTCCGGGACGGGGGCCACGCATCTCCTCACGACCCTTCGGGCGTTCTGCACCCCGGCGAACCTCACCTTCGCGGCCGTGCTGGTCCTCGCCTGGATGGCGCTGATCAGCTGGACCGGGGCGGGCCCGAAGGGCTGGCAGGCGCGCCTCTGCGCGGATCTGAGCCAGACGGCCCAGGCCTGCGCCGCCACCGGCTCTGCGAAGGACCAGAGCCGCGTCGCCGCGGTCGCGCAGTTCGCCCCGTGACCGTGACGGCGAGCGCCGAGGCACGGCGGGAGCACATCCTCGACGCCGCCGAAGCCTGTTTCGTGCGCAACGGCTTCCACCGGGCCACCATGCAGGACCTCGCCCGCGAGGCCGCGATGAGCCCGGGCAACTTCTACCGCTACTTCGAATCCAAGGAGGCCCTGGTCGTCGGCCTGGTCGAGCGCGAATGCGCGCGCGGTGCCGAGCGCGTCGCCGAGATGGAGCGCAGCGGCGACCGGCGCGGCGCCCTGCTCGACATCATCGCGCGGTACTTCGTGTCGGTCACCCGCGAGGCCGCGGTGCTGCGCATGGAGATCTGGTCCGAGGCCACCCGCAACCCCGCCATCGCCGACCTGACCGCGCGGACCGAGGCGGAGACCCGCGACTGGTTCACCGCGACCTTCGCGGCGCTGGCCACCAGCCCGGATTGCGACCCGGACCATCTCTACGCGCTGCTCGCCCCGCTGATGAAGGGGATCCTGGTCAGCCGCGCGATCCTGCCCGATTACGACCCGACCCCCGCGGTGGCCCAGCTCCACACTCTGCTGGAGACCGGCCTCGACGGCCGCCTGCCGCGCGCCACCCGCGCCGGGCCGCGGATCACCGCGCTCGCCTGAGCGGCCCCGGGCCCGATCGCCCCACCATCGGGCCCGGCCCGGACGCTCCCCGAGATCGCGCGCCCGGACGCGGCGCGCGGTAGGCCGGCCGGCCTGCAATCCCCCCCTCATGCGGGCCGGCCGGCTGCACCCAGCTGCGCGGCGCGCCTCTCCCCGTTACAGGCGTGACCTGCGCCCGACGCTGATTCGAACAGCGTCACTGTTCCGGTGGGATCCGGATCGCAGTGACGGCCCGGATCCACGTTTGGACGTGCACCATCGGCGCTGCGCACGTTAAAGTAGGCATATCCGGTCGAATTTGAAGTTATTCCAATGGCAATGTGTGACACGCCGGTCACGCTGGATGAGATCCCGTGCCCCCGAGCGCAGCACTTACAATCAAGCATTGAAACGGAACCGCAATCGTACTCAAGGATCGAAGCGCCTCAAGGCGACGATCTTCTTGAGAACGACTAAAAACTATGCCGCAGGGTTACGAAAATCGAATTTTTGCTGCAAGAACCGGACGGATTTCTTTCGCGTCTACGCCGCCCGGACTGGCAATCACCCTGCTTCTGGCATCGACGACTGTCGTTCACGCACAATCCAATGCCGTTCAGAACGAGGTCGTCCTCTCGGAGCTGAGCGTCACCGGCACTGGCCCGGCCGTAGAGCGGGCGGACAGCCCGGTCGTGGGCTACCGCGCTACGCGCTCGGCGACCGCGACCAAGACCGACACGCCGGTGCGCGACTCCCCGCAATCGATCAACATCGTCCCGCGCCAGGTAATCACGGACCAGCAGGATCTGCGCCTGACCGATGCCGTGACCAATGTCAGCAACGTGACACCCGGCAGCACCGTCCAGGGGCGCTCGCAGAACTACGTCATCCGCGGTTTCTCCACGCAGGTCTTCGCGATCGACGGCGTCCTGACCAACCCGGCGATCAACTTCTACCCGGTGGAACGCGACCTCGCGAACGCCGAACGGGTCGAGGTGATCAAGGGGCCGGCCTCCGTGTTGTTCGGCCGGGGCGATCCGGGCGGTGTCGTCAACATCGTCACCCGCCGGCCGACCCTGGAGCCGACCGCGGATGCGAGCGTCCAGGGCGGCAGCTTCGGCTTCCGGCGGTTCCAGGGCTCGGTCTCGAGCGCGATCCCGTCCATCGACGGTCTCGCCGCGCGTCTTACCGTCGCCGCGCAGGAGGATCCGACCTTCCGCAATATCGGCGACAACACCAATCGCCGCGTCTTCATTGCACCGGCCCTGAGCTGGACGCCGAGCGCCGACACCCGGGTCTACATCAACGCGGAAGCCACCAGCCAGCGCACTCAGTACGACGAGGGACTGATCGCGTTTCGCGGGCGCGTGCCGCTCGACAACATCCGCCGGTATTACGGCGAACCGTCCTCGCGCTATTACGGCGAGTTCAATGCGATCACGATGCGGGCCGAGCACGACGTCAATGAGAACCTGACGCTGCGGCAAGTCATCAACGGGCAATGGGGCGCCTTCAACACGTTTGCGGCCCGCGCCACCGGCGTCACCAATGCCGGCACCCAGGTCACGCGCCGCGACGTCTCAATCGACTCGCATTTCGCCGCCGTGGATACCCAGACCGAGGCGGTGATGAAGTTCGACACGCTCGGCTTCGCTCACACCGCCCTCGTGGGCTTCGAATATACCAACGGTTTCCGCCACGCCTATTCCCAGCAGGGCTCCTACACCCCGGTCAGCTTCTTCAATCCGGTCTTTGGCGGGATCCCCGGGGCGCTCTCGCTCCAGCAAGACCTGAAGCAGAAGCTCGAATTGTTCGGCTTCTACCTGCAGGACCAGATCGCCCTCACGCCCGAGCTGCAGCTCGTGCTCGGCGCTCGGTTCGATCTCGGCACCCAATATTTCTTTGCCCGCTTGCCGGGTTCGAAGACCCAGCCCCCCGAGCAGGAGCTGTTCGGCGCCTCGCCGCGCGTCGGCCTGATCTATCGGCCGTTCGAGCCCCTGACCTTCTATGCCAGCTACGCCACCTCCTTCGTGCCCCAGACCGCGAACGTGCTCAACGTCGTCAACCCGGCGCCCGAGACCGGCGAGCAGGTCGAGGTCGGAACCCGCATCGACATCAGCCCCGACCTGACCTTGAGCGCGGCCGCCTTCCGGATCACCCGGGACAACGTCGCCGGCAACGACCCGGTCAACACGGGCTTTTCGGTGATCACCGGCCAACAGCGCTCGGAGGGTGTCGAGGCGGATCTGGCCGGCGAGATCCTTCCGGGCTGGAAGGTCATCGGCGGCGTCGGCTATCTCGATGCGCGGATCACCAAGGACAGGGTCTTCGCGGTCGGAAACCGCCTCGTCGGCGCGCCGGCCTTCAGCGGCAGCGTGTGGACGACCTACGATGTCCAGGCCGGTCCCCTGCGAGGGCTCGGCCTTGGGTTCGGCATCACCCATGTCGGCCAGCGCTTCGGCGACCTCAACAACAGTTACAAGGTCGGGGCATACAATCGGGTCGACGCGGCGGTGTATTACGACATCAACGCGCATTACCGGCTCTCGGTCAATGTCCGCAACCTGACCAACGCGCGTTACATCGAGCAGCCGACCAATCAGTTCAATAATACCCCCGGCGCGCCCTTCACGGTCCTGGCGACGATCACCGCGCGGATGTGAGCCGCGCGGCCGGGCCGGCCAAAGTCGTGGTTCCACAAGGTCTCGGATCTTGTGCGGGTCCAGAGCGGAATCTTGGCATCTCGGGGCTCCGCCCCCGAACCCCGCCAAAGGGCTGAGCCCTTTGGGAACCCGGTCTTCCCCGCGCTCCTATCGGCCGGTGCAGCCGACGGGCTCGCGGTGGGGGTTTGCCGCGCGCACGGGCGGCGCGGGGCGGCGCCGGCGGGCGGCGCGGCGGCGCAGGATGTAGAGGGTCAGGCCGGTGGCGGCGAAGCCCGGCAGGGACAGCGCCGCCAGGCAGAACAGCAGCGCGACCAGGCTGCCGAAGAACCGGCCGCGATGCACCTCCAGGGCATTCTCGATGAGGCGCCGCCCCAGCGGCGTGTCGGCGGCGTGCTCGGTGGCGAGCAGCGCCCCCGTGGCGGCGTCGTAGCGCGCCTCGTTGCGGGCGCTCAAGGCGTCGACGCCCCGGGGCAGCCACCGGATGCGGATCGCCTTCGTGTCGGCCCCCGGCAGGGTGAGGATCACGAGGCCGGCCTCCTGCCCCTCGCCGGCCCGGAACGCCGCCCAGGCCCGGTCGAGGGCGGGCTCGGACCCGGCCTCCGGCGCCGGGGACACCTCCCGGTTTCCGGCCCTGCGGGCGGGCTTCGTTCGCTCCGGCGTCCCGGCGAGCAGCCAGGTCACCCCGTCCTTGAACGACGGGTAGGACCAGGTCAGGCCGGTCAGCGCGATGACCAGGTAGACCGGCGTCAGCCAGGTCCCGGCCACGGCGTGCAGGGACCACCAGCGCGGCCGGCCGGGCCGCGACAGGCTCGGCTTCAGCCAGATCCGCCAGCGATGGACCTTGGGCCAGCGCAGATAGAGGCCGGTGGCGAGAAAGGCGATCAGGGCCAGGGTGCAGGCGCCCGTGATGGTCCGGCCCCAGCCCTTGGACCCGCCGGGGAGCAGCAGCCAGCGGTGCAGGTCCCGCACCGTCGTGAACGCCGCCTCGAGCCGCACCGGCCCGAGCACCGCGCCGTCATAGGGGTCGGCATAGACTGAGGGCGGCCGCGCGCGGGTCTCGGGATCCCGGGCAAAGCGCACGAACACGCTGGCCTGCGGGTCGTCCGACAGGGTGAGGACGTTCACCCGGCGGCCGTCCGCCTGGGCATCGATCCGGGCGGCGAGGGCCGTGGGGGCGAGGGGCACCCGGTCCCCCGCCTCGACCCGCGTCCGGTCGCGGTTGGCGAAGGCGGTGATCGCCTCCTCGTAGCTCATCAGCGCCCCGGTCACGCCCATGAGGGCGAGCACGAAGCCGGCGGTGAGGCCGAGCGCCCAGTGCAGGCGGAAGAGAACGGTCCGGGGGGCGGGAATCGGCAGCGTCATGGCAGTGCCGGATGCCTAGCAGAGTCCGGCCGCGCATGCGACGCCCCGCCGCATGCACCCGGGCTTCAGGTGATCGGCGCCGGGTTGAACAGGGTCAGGTCGTTGAACAGGCCCCAGCGGTCGGACCAGGGCTGCTTGCGCCCGCTCGCTACGTCGAGGATCAGGTGGAACAGCTCCCAGCCGACCTGCTCGATCGTGGCTTGGCCGGTGGCGATGCGGCCGGCATCGAGGTCGATCAGGTCGGACCAGCGCTCGGCGAGCTCGGTCCGGGTCGCGACCTTGATCACCGGGGCCTGACTGAGACCGTAGGGCGTGCCGCGGCCGGTGGAGAACACCTGCAGGGTGATCCCCGAGGCGAGCTGGAGCGTGCCGCAGACGAAGTCGCTCGCCGGGGTCGCGGCGAAGATCAGCCCCTTCTCGCGCACCCGCTCGCCCGGCGCCAGGACGCCCGAGATCGCGCCGGTGCCGGATTTGGCGACCGAGCCCAGGGCCTTCTCGACGATGTTGTTGAGGCCGCCCTTCTTGTTGCCGGGCGACGGGTTGGCCCTCCGGTCGGCCTCGCCCTTGGCGAGATAGGCATCGTACCAGGCCATCTCGCGGATCAGGGCCTGGGCGACCTCCGGGTTCTTGGCCCGCGGGGTCAGGAGATGGATCGCGTCGCGCACCTCCGTGACCTCGGAGAACAGCACGGTGCCGCCGCAGCGCACCAGGAGGTCGGCCGCGAAGCCGAGCGCCGGGTTGGCGGTGACGCCCGAGAAGGCGTCGCTGCCGCCGCATTGCAGGCCGACCACGAGTTCGGAGGCCGGGCAGGTCTCGCGGGTGCGGCGGTTCAGCACTTCCAGGCGGGCTTCCGCCATGGCCAGGATGCTGTCGAGCATCGCGGAAAAGCCCTGGTGGCGCTCGTCCTGGAGGCGGACCACCCCGTCCCCGGCCGCGCCGCCATCGGGCAGCAGCCGCTCCGAGACGAGCTTCTCGCAGCCCAGCCCCACGACCATGACCTCGCCGCCGAAATTCGGGTTCTGGGCCAGGCTCTGGAGGGTCCGGATCGGCACCACCGCCTCGGGGGCGTTGATGGCGACGCCGCAGCCATAGGCGTGGGTGAGGCCGACTACGTCGTCGACGTTGGGGAAGCGCGGCAGCAGCTCCTGCTTGATCCGCCGGATCGCCACGTCGAGGGTGCCGGCGACGCATTGCACGCTGATCGAGATCGCCAGGATGTTCTTGGTGCCCACCGACCCGTCCGGGTTCCGGTAGCCCTCGAAGGTGTAGCCCTCGAGCGGCGCTAAGGGAGCCGGCACCCGGGTGGCGAGCTCCAGCGCGTCGAGGGCGGGGGCAACCGGGGTCGCGACCCGGGATTCCTCGACCCAGGCGCCCCGCGGGATGTCCTGCGTGGCGATGCCGACCACCTCGCCGTAGCGGCGCACTTCCCCACCCTCCGGGATGTCACTGAGCGCCACCTTGTGACCCTGCGGCACGAACTCGGTGAGCCGCAGCCCGTCCGGGAAGGTCGTGCCGGCGGGCAGCCCGAAGGCGTTGACCACAATGGCGACGTTGTCGCGCGCGCTCAGCCGGATCGTGCGCGGCACGTCCCCGGCCGGGCGCTCGCGGATCGCGCTGTCGGTCTCGGCCTGCATCGGGTGTTCCTCGCTCAGCCTTCGGTGCGGAAGCGGCCGGCCAGCGCCTCGGCGTTGCGCGCGAGCAGCCCCAGATCCGAGCCGACCGCGGTGAACCGGGTGCCGGCCGCGATGTAGCGCTTGGCCAGCTCCTCGCTCGGCGTGAGGATGCCGGCATGCTTGCCGGCCGTGACGATCCGGCCGACCGCGTCCTCGATGGTGCGGACCACCTCGGGATGGCCCTGCTGGCCGAGATAGCCGAGGCTGGTGGAGAGGTCGCCGGGTCCGATGAACACGCCGTCCACGCCCTCGACGGCGGCGATCGCGTCCAGATTGTCGAGGGCGCGGCGCGACTCGACCTGCACGATCACGTAGATCTCGGCCTCGCAGCGGGTGTGGTAGTCCGGGATGCGGCCGAACCGGGCGGCCCGGGGGGCCTGCGAGAAGCCGCGGATGCCGCGGGGCGCGTAGCGCGTCGCGGCCACGACCCGCTCGGCCTGCGCGGCATCGTCGATATTGGGGATCATCAGCGATTGCGCGCCGGCATCCAGGATGCGCTTGATGGTGATCGGATCGTCGCTCGGCACCCGCACCACCGGGTTGGTGGCGTTCTCCATCATCGCCTGAAGCTGGACGTAGATATCCCGCAGGTCGTTGGCCGAGTGCTCCATGTCGAGGAGCAGCCAGTCGAACCCGGCGCCGGCGACGATCTCGGTGGAGATCGGGCTGGCGAGGCTGCACCACAGGCCGATCTGCTGGCGCCCCTCGCCGAGGGCGGCCTTGAAGCGGTTGGTGAGTCTGTCCATCGCGATCCCTCCGGGCGGCTCCGGGCGTCTGCGCGCCGTCTTGCCGTATCAGGCGCAGCCTTTCGGCCGCGCGTCAAAGCCAAAGGCTGGATCGATCGATGCCGGAAGCGCATGGATCAGGGCGCGGGCAGCTCCGCCAGGATCGCGACCAGCCGGGCGATCAGCGGCTCGTCCGCGTCGCGCCGCCAGGCCAGGACGAGCTCGGCGGGGCGGGGGGCGGGCAGCAGCAGCGGCCGGAACACCACGCCCTCGAAGCGCAGCCGCTCGGCCGCCGCCGGCACCAGAGCGATGCCGAGATCGGCCCGGACCAGGGCCAGGATCGAGTGAATCTGGGTGAGCCGCTGCACGATCCGGGGCTCCACCGCGGCCTCGGCGAGCAGGGCCTGAACCAGGTCGTGGAAGTAGCGGGCCTCGTTCGGCGCGTAGGCGATGAGCGGCTCGCCGCCGAGCTCGCCCGGGGTGAGATGCGCGCGCACGGCCAAAGCATTTCCGGCCGGCAGCGCCGCCAGCATGGGCTCGGCCAGCGCCCGGACGGCGATCAGGTCCGGATGGGTGACCGGCGGGCGCACCAGCGCGGCGTCGATGCGGCCGGCGAGCAGCTCCTCGAGCTGATCCCGGCTGACCATCTCGCGCAGGGCGAGCGTGACGTCGGGCAAGGCCCGCCGGAGCGCGGTGACGAGGCGGGGCAGGAAGTCGTAGGCCGAGGCCGCGGTGAAGCCGAGCTTCAGCACCCCCGCGCGCCCGGCCGCCACCTGGCGGGTGACGTGGGTCGCGGTCTCGGCCAGCCGCAGGATGCGCTGCGCCTCCGGGAGGAAGCTGCGCCCGGCCGCGGTCAGCCGGACGGAACGGCTGGTCCGCTCCAGGAGCTGCACGTCGAGGATCCGCTCCAGCACCTGGATCTGCCGCGACAGGGGCGGCTGGGTCATGTTCAGCCGGGCGGCCGCGCGCCCGAAATGCAGCTCCTCCGCCACGGCGGCGAAGCACCGGAGCTGGCTGAAATCGAACATCGGTTCTCCCCTGCGCGTCGCGACGCGGAGCGGGATCATAAGGCTTCGGCGCCCCACGGTCGTTCGACCGATAGAGGTACCCGCCTCCGCCGGATCGACGCACGGGTCCCGGGATTCCAAAGGGCCCGCGGCCCTGTGGCGGGGTTCGGGGCGCGCAGCCCCGAAATTCGCAGGGCAGCGCCCTTACGGCGTCAGCTCGTGGCCGGAATAGTCGATCTTGCCGTCCGGGCCCTTCGTCCAGACGTGCATGACGTAGTCGAGCCGGGTGATGTCGCCCTTCGTGTCGTAGGCGATCGGGCCGATGACGGTCTCCACCGGCTTGCCCTGGTGCAGCCAGTCGGCCAGCGCCTTGCCGTCGGCGGAGCCGGTCTCGGCCACCGCCTTGGCCAGCACCTGCACCGCCGCGTAGGCGTAGAGGGTGAAGGCCTCGGGATCGATGTTCTTGGCCTTGAACGCGGCCACCGCCGCCTGGGCGTTCGGGTTCTTACGCGGGTCGGCCGGGAAGGTCATCAGCGTGCCCTCGGCGGCCGGGCCGGCGATCTGGGCGAATTCCTTGTCGGCCACGGCATCGCCGCCCGCCACGATCGCCTTGAGGCCCTGGTCGTGCATCTGCCGGAGGATCAGCCCGGCCTCGGTGTGGTAGCCGCCGTAATAGACCAGATCGACAGTGGCGGATTTCAGCTTGGAGACCAGCGCCGAGTAATCCTTCTCGCCCGGGTTGATGCCCTCGACCATCACGGCCTTGCCGCCCTTGGCCTTGAACGCCTTCTGGGTCTCGTCGGCCAGGCCCTTGCCGTAGGGGGTCTTGTCGTGGACGAAGGCGATGCGCTTGTCCTTGAAGTGATCGGCCAGATACGCCCCGGCGACCGCGCCCTGCTGGTCGTCCCGGCCGCAGGTGCGGAAGGTGTTCCACATCCCGCGGTCGGTGAACTTCACGTTGGTGGAGGCCGGGGTGATCTGGATGATGCCGGCGTCGAGATAGACGTCGGAGGCCGGGATCGACACGCCGGAATTGTAGGTGCCGACCACCATCTTGACTCCGGCGCCGGCGAACTTGTTGGCGACCGAGACGCCCTGCTTCGGGTCGGAGGCGTCGTCGCCGACCACGCTCTCGAAGGTCCGGCCCTTGATGCCGCCGGCCTTGTTGATGTCCTCGATCGCCTGGCTGGCGCCGTTCTTCACCTGCGCCCCGAAGGCCGCGTAGGCGCCAGTCAGCGGCGCGGCGATGCCGATCTTCACCGGTCCGCCCTTGTCCTGCGCCTGCGCGGCGCCCGCCGTCAGGAGCCCAAGGAGACAAAACGCCAGGGTTGCTCTCACGATACGCTCCCAGATCGAACAGGGCGCCCCCGGGGCAGGACGGGGCGGTTACCCGGAACGCGCCGCCGATCCGGCGGCGCGCGCGTCACGGCGTAGCGCCGGTCCTACGGCGCGACCTCGTTGCCGGCGTAGTCGATCCGGCCGTCCGGGCCCTTCTTCCAGGCATAGATGACGTAGTCGGGCCGGGTGAGGTCGCCCTTCTTGTCGTAGGCGATCGGGCCGACCACGGTGTCGATCGTCTTGCCCTGGTGCAGCCAGTCGGCCAGCACCTTGCCCTCGCTCGAGCCGGTCTCGGCCACGGCGCGGGCGAGCACCTGCACGGCCGCGTAGGCGTAGAGCGTGTAGGCGTCGGGATCGATGTTCTTGGCCTTGAACGCGGCGACCGCCGCCTGGGCGTTCGGGTTCTTGCGGGCATCCGGCGAGAAGGTCATCAGCGTACCCTCGGCGCCGTCGCCGGCGATCTGCACGAATTCCTTCGGGGCGAGGCCGTCACCGCCGACCATCGTCGCCTTGAGGCCCTGGTCGCGCATCTGGCGCAGGATCAGCCCCGCTTCCGTATGGAAGCCGCCGTAATAGACCACGTCGACATTGGCCGACTTCAACTTGGAGACCAGCGCCGAGTAATCCTTCTCGCCCGGGTTGACGCCCTCGAACAGCACCTCCTTGCCGCCCTTGGACTTGAGCGTCATCTGCGTCTCCTGAGCCAGGCCCTTGCCGTAGGCCGACTTGTCGTGGACGAAGGCGATGCGCTTGTCCTTCAGGTGCGCGGCCAGATACGTGCCGGCCACGACGCCCTGCTGGTCGTCCCGGCCGCAGGTGCGGAACGTGTTCCACATCCCGCGCTCGGTGAACTTCACGTTCGTGGAGGCCGGGGTGACCTGGACGATGCCGGCATCGAGATAGACGTCGGAGGCCGGGATCGACACGCTCGAGGCGAAGGCGCCGACCACCATCTTGACCCCCTCCGCGGCGAGCTTGTTGGCCACCGAGACGCCCTGCTTCGGGTCGGAGGCGTCGTCGCCGTAGACCGCCTCGAAGAAGCGGCCCTTGATGCCGCCGGCCTTGTTGATGTCCTCGATCGCCTGGCTGGCGCCGTTCTTCACCTGCACGCCGAAGGCCGCGTAGGGCCCAGTCACGCCGGCGGAGATACCGATCTTCAGCGGGCCGCTCTTCTCCTGGGCCTGCACGGCACCGATCGTCAGAAGACCAGCAATGGCCATCGACAGTATTGTTCTCACGCCCGCCCCCGCGCTCAAAGATGAAGCCGCGTCTGCAGCCTGAGGCAACAGCGCGACCAGACTCGTGGGCCGCCCACCGATCTATGGCGACACAGGCTTGAGCTTGTTTTCAACCTGACCCGCCGTCAAGGCCGCAAGCATTCGGGATGCCGCGCGCGGGTTTCATCTGACGCGGTTCCAGGGCCGAAGCCGCGACGCGGGCGGGCCTGGCTCGCGGAATGAGGGTGTGGGGTGGCGAGCACCGCTCGGCGGCGGCACGGCCCGGGAACGCCCCCGAGGCCGGGGTTTCAGCGCGCGAAAACGCCTCCCCGGCACGTGGCGCCGAGGAGGCCCTGTCATGTCCCGTCGTCTGCGAAAGCGAGACCGATCGCGGCCTCAGCCCCGCGTGCCGGCGGTCCGGTCAGCAGCTCAGGCGGCGGCCCTCGCGACGCCCGAAGGTCCGGTAATGCGCCGCGCCGGATTCCATCTGGCCGTTCGACACCGCCCGGCGGACATCCGGGTTGCAGCGCAGGTACTCGCGCTCGTCGAACCCGCCATAGGCGCGCTCGCCGTAGCCGCGATCCCCCCGATAGCCGCGGTCACGCCCCCGGTAATCGTCGTCGCGATCCCGGCCGCCGTAATCCCGATCCCCGTAGCCGTAATCGGGGCCGCGCTGCGCCTGAGCCGGACCGAGTGCGGACATCACGCCGAAGCCGACGGCGACCGCTGCCAAAAACGCTTTCATCGTACCTGTCTCCTATCGGAGGCTTGAAACGCGGTGCGCCGCAGATGGTTCGATCGGCCTCCGGAGCCGTCTCGGGCGCGCCGGATCCGGCGGCGGCGCGGCGCATGAAAAAGGCCCGGCCGCGGTCTCCGCCACGGCCGGGCCTGCGATGGGCGACCCGGGACGCGGCCCGGGCGGCGTCCCGCCTTACATGCGGTGCATCATCTCGCGGCGCATCATGCGGTGACGCATCTCCCGGTGCATCATGCGACGCTCCATGTGCCGGCGCATCATCCGGCGCTCCATGTGGCGACGCTCCATCCGGCGCTCCATGCGGTCCATCTGGACGGTCGAGACGATATCGGCCGGGGCGGCGACGGCGCCGGGCGCGAGCGGGGCGGCGGAAGCGGGGGTCGCGACGGCGGCGCCGAGGGCGGCCAGCAGGGCCGCGGTGAGGATCGTGGTGCGCAAAGGATGTTTCCTCTCGTGCCGCCATCGGGGGGCGGTGGTTTCTCTAGGAACCGTGAGCGGAGCAAATCCTTCCCGGGTCCAGCCCAGCAAGCCGCAGGCTGCCGAGATGGTTCCGTGGCGGCCCGGACCGGGCGCGACGCCGCGCGCCTGATCGCGAGGTCGTGACGGGCGCGAATCCCCGGCGGCCGCCGGGCCGCCGCTGGAGAGGCGGTTGAGGCGGTTGAGGCCGATCAGGCTTCCAGGCGCGGCACCGCGCCGGGGGTCGGCAGCGGGTGGCTGACGCTCGTCGCACCCAGATCGCCACGGGGCTGGCCGTTCAGCTCCGACGGGGCGGGGCGCGGCAGTTCCAGGGCCGGCAGCGTGATGCTTTTCGAGTCGTTGCGCAGCGTGATCTGCTTGACCGCGACGGCTTGCCGGCCCCGCATCAGCGGGTTTTGGCGCACGTAGCTGATGAATTCCTCGGCCGCCCGCAGCTTAGACTTGTTCTGCTCGGCCTCTTCCGCCCGGATCCGCTCGGCCTCGGCTTCCCGGATCTTGGCCTCCTGGGCCTGGTGCTGCAGTTCGAGCGACGCGAAAGCAAGCCCCGTCGCCGCACGATCGAAGACAGAGCTCACGCGCAATGTCGGGCTGGAGAATAAAATATAAATGCTGTTGGCGACCAGAAACGTCGTCACCAAAAACACCCCCAGATCGGCCACGTGCCCGCTGACGGTCCAGAAGACCAGCACGACCGCCAACGATAGGACGGAGAGTCCGAGAAGAATATACCGCAACGCTGACATGATCTAGCCTAAGTTCATTTTTTTGAACCGAATTGATGGATTTTATAAAGGTTTCGGCCCTGAAAGGCAAATCTAGCGGTACCTTCTGCGATCCACAGCCTTCGTTCCCGGCCTCGGCTGCACGCCCTCGCACGCCCCGCTTCGGTGCGCTGCAGCCCTGCAACGGCCGGACCTCCGGGACCGAACGCCGCCCCATCCGTCGATGCGGACGGCGTCCCGGTCCGACGGCGCGCCGCGCCCGAGCCAAGCGCGGCTGTTGCCGACGCGCTCTATTCGCCCGACGATTTCTGTTACATCCGGCTCCTAAGCCCGCGCAGGTTCAGTAACCGGCAATGCGCGGGCGTACGATACCGATATCGGGGGATATCCTGTTGGACCATTCGGACGATGTCGTCTCCGAGGCGGCCCTGATCGCGGCGCTCGACGCCTCCGGCGGCGTCGGGTTCTGGATGTGGGACATCGTCAACGACGACGCGCGCGCCGATCCGGTCACGGCGCTGCTGTTCAACATCAGCCCGGCCCGGTCGAGGGCCGGGGTGAGCCTGGCCGAGATCCTGAGGGCGGTCTATCACGAGGACCAGGCGCACATCTCGCAGGTCATCCTGGATTGCGTGCAATCCGGCGGCTCCTACACCGCGGAATACCGGGTGCAATCCCCGGAAGGCCGCCTGCGCTGGCTCTTCACCCGCGGGCATTTCTACCTGGACGAGGCCGGCCATCCCACGACCGGCCGGGGCGTCGTCGTCGAGATCTCGGACAGCAAGCCCACCAGAACCGCCTTCGCGACCCGGGACGGGCGCACGATCGAGGACGCGCTGAACAAGACCGCCGATTTGTGCCTGTCCCTGCACAACGCCGTGTCGGAATTCGGCGACCCGCGCATCGTCGCCCTGACCGAGACCCTGCTGCTCGAGATCGGCAAGCACTTGGCCGACCGGCAGCGCTCCGGGCCGAATCCGTCCCTGCATTGACCGCGACGGGCGCGGGCCGGGGCGGCGCTCAGACCGCGTTACGCTGCTTCAGCCACAAGCCGAATTCCTGGACGACGGCCACGACCTTCTTCAGGCGCAGGCCGTCCTCGGTCAGCGCGTAATCCACCTTGACCGGCGTCGTCGGATACACGGTGCGCTTGATCAGGCCGGCGGCTTCGAGGGCGCGCAGATCCAGGGTGAGCATCCGCTGCGAGATGCCCGGCATGTCGCGCCGGAGCTCGTTGAAGCGCTTCGGCCCATCGATCAGGTAGGACACCAGGAGCAGCCGCCAGCGGCCGCCGAGCAGGTGCATCGCGTGCTCTACGGAGCAGCCCGTCACGGTCTCCCTCATCGGCCTGGACCCCGGCCGGGCACAGTATAATTCTTGTGCCCAACGCTCAAACTCTTGCGTTCTTCCGCCATCATCTCGTCTGCGCTAGGCATAACTCAGGAAACCACGGTTTCCGACATCGCCGCAACAGCGCGTTTTCCGAGTCTATCCATGAAGCTGTACTACATCCCCGCGAGCTGCTCGCTCGCGCCGCACATCGTCGCCCACGAGCTCGGGCTCGACCTTACCGTCTGCCGCGTCGATCACGCCACGCACAGGACGGAGGCGGGGGAGGATTACGGCGCCATCAACCCGCACGGCTACGTCCCGGCGCTGGCCCTCGACGACGGCTCGGTCCTGCGGGAGGGCCCCGCGATCCTGCAATACCTGGCCGACTTGAAGCCGGAGGCGCGCCTGGCCCCGGAAAACGGGAGCCTCGCTCGCTACCGCCTCCAGGAAATGCTCGGATTCCTCAATTCCGAGATCCACAAGGGCTTCATTCCGCTGCTCTACGCCCGGCTGGCGGGGCGCTGGGTCGAGACCGCCAAGCCCAGGCTCGCGGCGCGCTATGCCTGGATCGACGCCCAGCTCGCCGGGCGGGACTTCCTGATGGGCGGCACGTTCACGGTCGCCGACGCCTACCTGTTCGCGCTCACCGGCTGGGGCCAGGCCCCGTGGCTGACCTCGTATTACCGGGCCGACATCCAGTTCGACGAACTGCACAACCTCCAGGCCTGGTACGGCCGGGTGCGCGGGCGCCCCGCGGTGCGGCAGGCCCTGCAGGCGGAGGGGCTGCGCTAAGCCTCGGCCGGGCCCTCAGAACGGATAGTAGCGCAGCGAGGCCAACCCGGTGACGAGGTGGGCGGAGGGCTGGGCTCCGGAAGCGCCCCGGAAGGCGTCGCGCTCCGTGTAGGAAGCCTGGGCGCCCGCCACGAGCCGCCCATACGCGCCCTTGTACAGGTCGTGCCAGAAGCCCCCGGTGATCTGCCGGATGTCGCGGCTCTCCGCCTGGCAGGTCCCGCTCGCCGCCCCCTCGACGGCGCAGCCCGTGACCACCAGGGTGGGCGCGCCGTAGCCGGTGACGTTGCGGGCCCCGGCCCGCGACGCGTGCTCCCAGCCGGCATAGAGGTAGACGTCGGTGCCGGGCTGGATATGGGCGACCGCGCCGGTCAGCAGCTGGAAGGCCGGGATCGGGGCGATCGACCCGTCGGCCTTGAGGGCGAAGTCCGGCAGCTGCGCGGAGCCGTAGCGGCCGATGCCCTCGCCGACGAGGCCGCTGACCTGGACGTCGAGGATCTTGTCGATCACCGGCAGGGTCGCGGCGCCGCCGATGCCGTAGCCGAGGGCGCTGTCCGAGCGGCCGGGGAGGCGGGTCGCGGCCGTAATGTTCGTCGCGCTCAGGCGGTCGTCGAAGAAACGCACCAGCCCCTTGACCTCGTAATGGCCGAAGCCCGGCTCGACCGCGAGCTTGCCGACGATGTCGGGGGCGCTGTTGGTCGAGTAGGTGGTCGCGGTGTTGAGCAGGCCGGCGCCGTCGCCGGTGTTGTTGAGGTTGACCAGGCCGGGGGCGGCGAACGGGCTCGGCGGCAGGACGCTCTGGGGCGATTCCGCCGACAGGCCGGCCCAGAGCCCCGGCGCCAGATCCTTGACCACCCGCACCTGCGGATTGCGGGTCCAGTTGAAGCCCGGCACGTATTGCGCGTCGATGGTGAGCGGGACCTGCTCCTTGAGCGCCGTGATCCCGGCGAGATCCGTGGTGATCAGGCTCCAGGCCTGGCCCGCCAGGACGTGCCAGCCGGAATCCAGGGCGTCGACCGTGGCGAAGATCTGCCGGACCCGCGGCACGTAGCTGTTGCTCTCGCGCGAGTTCGAGGTGGTCCCGGCCGCCAGGAAGTCGATCTCGTAATAGCCCGAGATCTGAAGCGTCGGCTCGACCTTGGCGGTGAACAGGCCGCTCAGCCGGCTCTGCCGGGCCGAGAACCGGAACTCGCTCTCGCGCGATTGCGGGCTGTTGCGGAACGGGATGCCGTTGAAGTCGCTCGCGACGTCCGAGACGAGGTTGGGATTGCGGAACACGCCCGCCAGCTCGACGAAGCCCCCCGGAGTGAAGCAGATCGCCGGCCCGAGCGCGTAGCTGCCGGCGTTGCAGACCAGGTCGTTGGCGAGGATCACCGGCGTATGCTCGGAGGCGGCCGGCCGCGCCCCGCCGGGGCCGCCCACCTGCGCCACCCGCTGCTGACGCTCGGTCCGTGCGGCGAGGCGCTCCTGCTCATGCGACAGGGCCCGGCGGGCGCGGGTCTCGCCGGCGAGCGCGCTGCGCTGCGCGCCCGCCTGCCGGCGCAGGGCCGCGAGTTCCTGCTGCAGGGCCTGCATCTGTCGCTGCATCGCGTCCATCCGGGCCGCCATCGCGGCGGCGTCCTGGGCGCGGGCGGGGAGGGCGGTGAGGCCGGCGGCGAGGGCCAGGGCCCCCGAAAGACGGACGCGGGACATCGAGCGTCACCCCGTTCAGGCGCGGTCCGGCAGGCGGACCGGAGGTGGGTTTCCGGCCTTGTCGGGCTGGTTCTGCGACGCGGGCGTGACGGCACCACCTTTAATCCCCACGCCCGGCCGGAAAGCCATCTTCTGCGCGCGGTGACCGGGTCGCTGTGACCCGGAGGCCACGCGCTCGGCGGGCGCGTCCGGGGCCGCTCGGGGCGGAGGCTGCGACCTTCCGACCGGAACTTGGCCGTGACGCCGCGGCGTTGTCCCCGAGATCGGATCGTCACGATCCACAACCATCGCGAGACAGCAGCATGACCTCTGACATACGCTCGATCTACGTCACGGCCCTCAAGAACACCCATGCCGTCGAGATGCAGGCCCTGCAGATCATGGAGCGGCAGGTCGAGCGCCTGGAGCGCTATCCGGAGATGGAGCAGGCCCTGCGCCGGCACATCCAGGAGACGCACGGCCAGCGCCAGCGCCTCGAGGAAGCCCTGCAGAGCCTGGGCGACGGTCCCTCGGCGCTGAAGGAAGGGTTCCTGGGCTTCGTCGGCAACATGATGGCGCTCGGCCACGCGCCCGCCCAGGACGAGATCCTGAAGAACACCTACGCCAACCACGCCTTCGAAAATTTCGAGATCGCGGCCTACGAGTCGCTGCTCACGATCGCGGACGCGGCCGGCCAGCAGGCCCACCGGACCGGCTTCCAGCAATCGCTGAAGGAGGAGCAGGGCATGGCCGAGGCGGTGCGGTCGCTGATCAAGCCGACCACCGAGCGCTACCTCGCGCTGACCACGGCCGGCGAGAAGGCCGATCGCTGACGCGACCGATCCCGGCCGGCCCGCTCGGGGCCGGCCGCCCATATCCCCCGCAGGAACATCGCCGCCCATGCGCGTGAGCGCGGACGCACGGACCGAGACCGGGTCATCGCCCGACGCGCATGCGGACGACAGCGGAGGATCCGCGACCGAGCCCCTCGGCCGGTCCTGCATGCATCTCTGCGTCGACATGCAGCGCATGTTCGCCGAGCCCACCGACTGGCAGACCCCGTGGATGGCGCGCGTGCTGCCGCAGGTGCGCCGGCTGGCCGAGGCCCATCCCGACCGGACCGTCTTCACCCGCTTCATCCCGGCCGCCCGGCCCGGCGAGGGGCGCGGCACCTGGGCGACCTATTCGGAGCGGTGGTCGGGCATGACCCGCGCCGAACTCGATCCGGGACTGATCGAACTGGTCCCGGATCTGGCCCGCCTGGTCCCGCCCGCCGCGGTGATCGACAAGACCGTCTACTCGCCCTGGCTCGAATCCGACCTCGACGCGCGCCTCCAGGCGCAGGGCGTCGACACCCTGATCGTCACCGGGGCGGAGACCGATGTCTGCGTGCTGGCCGCCGTGCTCGGCGGCGTCGATTTCGGCTACCGCATCGTGCTGGCCACGGACGGCCTGTGCAGCTCCTGCGACGAGGCCCACGACGCCCTCATGGTGATGTACCGGATGCGCTACGGGCACCAAGTCCTGACCCTCACCACCGACGAGATCCTGGAACGCTGGCCGTAAGCGCGCTGCACTGCACTGTTATAGTCAAGCTCTGACGAGATCAGTCCGGACAGGCCCCGGGGGACGAATACGCGATTCACGCCGCTTGCCGCGCGAAAAACAGTCGCGGACGGAGAACCGAATGGCAGCGTGACCGTTATGTCCTCGAACACTATTTCGGAGGGAAGGACATGGCCAAGCACGAGATCCTCGGGTACTTCGAGCACCGCCGCGACGGGGCCTGGGTGTGCGTCCGGCCGTTCACCCTCACCACGCGCGACGCCAGCGTCGATATCCGCCAGGGCATGCGCTTCGATTACGGCAAGCGCGTCGGCGGCCTCGACCTCGCCGAGTACCTGGAGCAGCTCGGCTCGCAGTTCGGCTCGTAGGAAGCGTCCCGCCCGGCCAGGCGCCGGCGGGCCCTCTTCGGACATCCCGTCTTTCGCGAGGGGCGCCGGGTCGACAGACTTGGCGCCCCTCGCCGTTTCAGGCCCCGCCCCACTGCATCGTGAGGCCGCCATCGACCACCAGCGTGTGGCCGGTGACGTAATCGGACGCGCCCGAGGCGAGATACAGGATCGCCTTGGCGATCTCCTCCGGCTGGCCGGCGCGATGAAACGGGATCCGCTCCAGGGACTGGTCGAGCACCTCGGTCTTCTCGAAGCGGTCGGCGGTCATGGGCGTCTCGATCAGGCCGGGGGCGACGTTGTTGACGTTGATCCGGTCCTCGGCGAGCTCCCGCGACAGGCTGCGGCACAGGGAGCCGAGCCCGGCCTTCGACATGCCGTAGGGGGCGCTCTCGGGCGTCGGCAGGTGCTGGGCCACCGAGGAGACGAACACGATCTTGCCGGCGCCGCCCTGCGACCGGCGCATCCCGATGAACGGGCGCGCGCAGAACAGCGGGCCCATCAGGTTCACGCGCAGGATCCGCTCCAGCACCGCGTCGTCCATCTCGGCGACCGGCATGCCGCTCATCGCCTGGCCGGCATTGGCCACCAGGATGTCGAGCGTGCCCAGCTCGCTGCCGATGCGGTCGTAGGCGGCGTTCACCGCGGCGGGATCGCCGACATCGAGCTGCAGCACCACGGCGCGGCGGCCGGCGGCCTCGACCCGGGCCGCGGTCTCGCGGATGCCGGCCTCGTCGGTGTGGTAGGTGATCGCCACGTCCGCGCCCTCCCGGGCGAACAGCTCCGCGGTCGCCTGCCCGATGCCGGAATCGGCTCCGGTGATCAGGGCTCGTTTGTCCGTCAGCATCATGATGCGCGCCTCGTTCGCTGGCCGCCCTGAAAGCGGCCGGATGCCGGGGCAATGGGTCGGGCCGGGGACGGTTCCGAACGCGCCGACCCGCCGCAGATAATCGTCAGCCGGGGGTGGCCGGGGGTCTTTGACGCCCGCCGCGCCCGTGCCCTAGTGAGGAGCGTATGTCCCTGGAAGCCCCGACCCCTCTGCTGGCGGAGGAGAGCGCGCCCACCACCCGCTGCCGCATCCTGGCGACGGCGGCGGGCTACTTTCGCGAGATCGGCTACCAGAAGACCACCGTGGCGGACATCGCCCGGACGCTGAAGATGAGCCCGGCCAACGTCTACCGGTTCTTCGATTCGAAGAAGGCGATCAACGAGGCGGTGCTGGAGCGGCTGATCGGCGAGATCGAGGCCCTGGTCTCGGAGATTGCGGCCCGGCCCGGCCTGACCGCCACCGAGCGCCTCGTGGCGGCGATCGACCTCCTGCACCGCGACTGCACGCGGCGCTGCGAGGAATTTCCCCGGCTCCACGAGATGGTCGAGGCGGCCATGGGCGAGAGCTGGGAGGTCTGCCGCCACCACATCGCCCGGATCACCGCCGGGTTCGAGCGCATCGTCCGCGAGGGCGTGGAGCGAGGCGAGTTCGAGGCCGCCGACCCTGCAGAAGCGGCCGCCTGCATCCATGCCGGCATCGTCCGCTACACGCATCCGCTGCTGGTCGGGCAGGCCGCCCTGCAGCCGGTGCCGTCCCTCGAGGCCATGACCGCGTTCCTGTTGCGGGGCCTCGCGCCGAGGGGGCGATAGCCCGGCACGCGGGCCGCCGACGGACGGATCTCTTAGATCGCGGGACGCGCCGACCGATCGAACGGCCGTCACCTCACGTCCCGGGCATTCCGTTCGGCGCCTTGGCGGCCCCTCGCGCGGCGTGCCGGATCCGGCCGGGATGATCCTCCACCATCCGGATCGCGTGGAGGCAATCGGCCTCGTGATCGGTCCCGCCATGATCGCGGGCTAGCAGGGCCTTCAGGGTCGGCGTGTCGAAGCGGCCGGCCCCCGCCCCGATCCACCAATGCAGCCCGGCCTTGCTCTGGACCGCCGTTGCCCAGGACGACCCCTTGCCCCAGGGGCCGACCACAAGGAACCAATCCGTGGCGCCGATGCGGACGCGATGGTCGATGCGGAAATGGTCGCCGATGCGAACATCGCTGCCGATCATGGCCTGCCAGCCGATCGTCGTACCGTCGCCGATGAAGGCGCGGGAGCCGATCCTGGCGCGAACGCCGATCCGCGCGTCGACGCCGATATAGGCGCTGGACCCGATCGTGGCGCCGGTTCCGATATCGGCGTCGTTGCGGACGGTGGCACCGTCGCCGATCCGCGCCCTGTCGCCGATCCGGACGCGGGCCTCGATCTCAGCCTTCTCGCCGATGCCGGCGCAGAACCCCACGACGGCGCCGGACCGGATCCTGGCGCCGTCGCCGATGACCGCCTCGCCCAGGCAGGCCTCGTCGTTCACGATGACGTCGGCCCCGATGACGGCGCCGGGCCAAACGGTGGCGCGTGCGTCCAGATAGGCGGTCGGATGAACGCGGGCCGAGCACCCGACGATTGCGCCGGGCGACCCGTCCGGGTTGGGCCGGCGGACGGCGTCGGCCTCGTGGAAGCCACCGAAGCGGTGGCGGAAAGACTCGGGCATGGGGAGCGCTGGGAACGTTGCGACCGGATCCGGCGGAACACCGGATCGAATCGCAGTCCGTCCGGCGCCCGCGACGAGCCGGGCCGGTTACGCGACCGCGGGGCCGCAGCCAAGCCGGCATCGCACGGGATGTCGACGGCCTGACCAGGCATCTCCTGCACGCGACGTGCCCAGGCAGGCGCGGGCATGCGGTGCGCGATCGCGACCCGATCTTCGAGGCTGTCGCCGCCCTTCAGGGCCTTTCGATCCCGCACCCGGTCCGTGATGGATAGGCCACCCCTCGGACGGGAAGCCTATTCCGAGGCCCGCCCGGCCTCCGGCGCCGGCTCGGAGGTGCTCGGCTGCGGGCCGTCATAGCCCTCGATCACCAGGATCTCGGCCTCGACGCCGCCGCGCTGCTTGGCCTTGGCTGCCTGGTAGAGATCCGAGTTCC
This sequence comes from Methylobacterium sp. GXF4, assembly GCF_000272495.1. Lineage (NCBI taxonomy): Bacteria > Pseudomonadati > Pseudomonadota > Alphaproteobacteria > Hyphomicrobiales > Methylobacteriaceae > Methylobacterium > Methylobacterium sp. GXF4. The sequence goes on from NZ_AKFK01000058.1 coordinate 114,184, forward strand.
AGCAGGCGAGGGCGTCGGCGTAGCTCGGGAACTCGATCACCACGTTGCGGGACCGGGGCTGCCCCATCACCGCCTCGAAGGCGCCGCCGCGCACCAGGAAGCGCCCGCCATGCTTGGCGAAGGCGGCGCCGTTGGCGGCCACGTAATCCTTGTAGGCCTCCGCGTCGCGGACATCGACCCGCGCGATCCAGTAGCCCTTCGCCATCCTGCGCCTCATCGGTTGCGGAGGTGAGATGGATTCCGGTTGTCGGAAGGCAATGCCGGGATTCAGGCGAGTTCGGCGACGATCGCCTGCGCGACCGCGCGGGGATCGGCGGCGCCGGTGATCGGGCGCCCGACCACCACGTGGTCGATCCCGACCTTGCGGGCATCCCCGGGAGTCATCACCCGCTTCTGGTCGCCGGCCTCCGCGCCCGCCGGGCGGATGCCCGGGGTGACGATCAGCCGGTCCGGCCCGACGATGCGCCGGACCGAGGCCGCCTCGGCCGCCGAGCAGACCAGGCCGTCGACGCCGATCTCCGCGGCCTGGGCGGCGCGCTTGGCGACCAGTTCGGCCACCGGCAGGCCGTAGCCGGCCTCCGCGGCGTCGGCATCGTCGTAGGAGGTGAGCACCGTCACGGCCAGGATCTTCAGATCCGCCCCCCGCCCGCGCACGGCCGCCCGCATGGTCTGGGGATAGGCGTGCACGGTGAGGAAGGTGGCGCCCAGGCCCGAGGCCGAGCGCACGCCCTCCTCCACGGTGTTGCCGATGTCGTGCAGCTTCAGGTCGAGGAACACCTTGAGGCCGCGCGCCGCCAGCCGCTCGGCGAGCGCCAGGCCGCCCGCATAGCCCAGCCGGTAGCCGATCTTGTAGAAGGTCGCGGCATCGCCGATCCGGTCGATCAGCGCCTCGGCCTCGGCCACGCTCGGGAGATCGAGGGCCACGATCAGGCGGTCGCGGGGGTCTGCACGCACGGTCATCGGGGCGTCCTTCGGGCTGGCGGCACGGATCACGCCGCGGCGATCCCTGTCAATCCGGCCCGGGCGCGTCAGCCGCGCTTGACGGCCCTGGACCGCCGCTTGCCGCGGGCGATCCCCGCGGCCAGGGCCTCGTTCATGCGCGCCTGCCAGCCGGGACCGCCGGCCTTGTAGGCGGCGAGCACGTCGGGATCCACGCTCAGGGTGAGCTGTACGCGCCCGCTCTCAGCCTGCGAGGGGCTCCCCTGGGTCAGCGCGGCGTAGACGGCGGGCGGAAGCACGTCGCGGGCCGGGCGCAGACGCGCAAGTTCCGCATCGGTCAGTTCCTCCGAATCGGGATTGTTGGCGATGGCCGCCTGCAGGAGCGCCTCCTCGGCATCGCTGAGGGGAGGCGCCCTTCGCTTGGTCGTGTCACGCGTCGTCATAGGCCATCCGCTCCTTCCGGCTCGCCGGGCGCAGGCTGATCGCCGAAACCGCCTCGGTTCCGAGCACCGCGAAGGTGAGGGTCACGAGCTGCGAGTCCAGGAAACCGACGGCCTTGAAGCGGCGCCCGCCGGTCTTGCTCGCGTGGGTCTCGCTGACCAGGGCGGTGTCCCATTCGAAACGGGCCTGTGCATCGGCGAAATCCAGGCCATGCCCCTCGGGCGGCGGCCTGAGGTTCCTCTGACGCTTCGGCTCGTCCCAGACCATCCGCACACGATTTTTGTAGCGCCCGGATGGCGGCGCCGTCGAGCCTGTTCAGCCCCCGCTCCGAGACGTCTCACCCGCCCAGCACCCGCGCCACCTCCGCCTTCAGCACCGGCAGCAGCTCCGCCTCGAACCAGGGCTCGCGCTTGAGCCAGCCGTTGTTGCGCCAGGACGGGTGGGGCAGGGGCAGAACCCGGGGGCGGCGGGGCTCGGCGAGGATCGCGCGCCAGCGCCGCACAGTGCCGGTCAGGCCGTCCTCCATCCGGCCCAGATGCCAGGCCTGCGCGTACTGGCCGATCACCAGGATGAGATCGAGGTTCGGCAGGCCGGAGAACAGCTCCGCGCGCCAGCGCTCGGCGCATTCCCGGCGCGGCGGCCGGTCGCCGCCCTTGGCGTCGAGGCCGGGGAAGCAGGAGCCCATCGGCACGATCGCCACCTGCGCGGGGTCGTAGAACCGCGCCTCGTCGAGGCCGAGCCAGCTCCGCAGCCGTACCCCGGACGGGTCGGTGAAGGGCAGGCCGGTGCGGTGGGCCCGGGTGCCGGGGGCCTGGCTCGCCACGCAGAGCCGCGCGCCGGTGCTGCCCTGCACGATTGGCCGCGGCTCCTGGGGCAGGGGCGGCCCGTAGAGCGGGCTGTCCCGGCACAGGCGGCAGGCGCGCAGGCGGGCGGCAATGTCTTCGAACGGGGCGGGGGACGGCATCCGCCCAAGATGGCGAGCGGCCGCGCGGAAACCAAAAAAAACGGCGCGGTGTCGCGCCGCGCCGTCGTCAGTCGGGTCTCTTGCCTTGGGGGGAAGGCCCCTCTTTCCTACGCCGGGCCGGACAGGCGCGCCGTGCGATTCGTCACGCGCCCTTCACGCCGGAGAGGTCGAGGGGCAGGGCGCGCAGGCGCCGGCCGGTGGCGGAGAACACCGCGTTGGCGATGGCCGGTGCCAGCACGGGCACGCCCGGCTCGCCGATGCCGGTGGGGGCGGCCTGGCTCGGCACGATATGCACCTCGACCTTCGGCATCTCGCTCATCCGGGTCGGCTCGTAGGCGTCGAAATTGTGCTCCTGCACCTGCCCGTCCTTGAGGGTGATGCGGTTGCGCAGCACCGCCGACAGGGCGAAGCCGACCGCGCCCTCGACCTGGGCGCGGATCACGTCCGGGTTGACCGGGACGCCGACATCCACCGCCGCCACGATCCGGTTCACCCGGATCCCGGCCTCCTGCGCGGAGACGTCGGCCACCATAGCGACGTAGGAGCCGAAGGATTCGTGGACCGCCACCCCAAGGCCGCGGCCCTTCTCCTGCGGCTTACCCGTCCAGCCGGCCTTGTCGGCGGCGAGCTTCAGCACGCCGGAGAGGCGCGGCGCCTGCGCGAGCAGCGACAGCCGGTAGGCCACGGGATCGACGGCGGCGGCATGGGCCAGCTCGTCGATCATCACCTCCATCACGTGCGCCGTGTGGGTGTGGCCGACCGAGCGCCACCACAGGACCGGCACGCCCTCGCGGCCATTATGGACGCCGAAGCGGTAGGCCGGCAGCGCGTAGGGCGTGTCGGAGGCGCCCTCGACGGTGGTCGAGTCGATGCCGTTCTTGACGATCATCGCCTCGAAGGGCGAGCCGATCATGATCGACTTGCCGACCATGACGTGGTCCCAGCCGACCACCGCGCCCTTGGCGTCGATGCCGGCCCGGACCTTGTGCAGCACGGTCGGGCGGTAATAGCCGCCGGCCATGTCGTCCTCGCGGGTCCAGACCAGGTGCACGGGCGCCTTCTCGCCGGTGGCCTTGAGCACGGTGGCGGCCTCCGCGAGGTAGTCGGCGGTGGGCGTCGCCCGGCGGCCGAAGGAGCCGCCGGCCCAGTTGCTGTGGAGCCGGACCCGGTCGGGCGTCACCCCGAGGATCGCCGCCATGGTCGCCTGCTCCACGGTCTGGAACTGGAAGCCGGCATAGACGTCGTAGCCGCCGTCGGCCGCCCGCTCGATCGTGGCGTTCAGGGGCTCCATCGCCGCGTGGGCGAGGTACGGGAAGGTGAACTCGGCCTCGATCACCTTGGCGGCGCCCTTAAGCGCGGCCTGCGGGTCGCCGCGCTCCGAGGCGGTGAGGCCGGGGCTCTTGGCCCGCTCCCGGTACTCGGCCAGGATCGCCTCGGACGAGCGGGTCTCGGCGGTGCTGTCGTCCCAGGTGACGGTCAGCGCCTCGCGGCCCTTCATGGCCGCCCAGGTGTCCCGGGCGATCACGGCCACCCCGGTGGGGACCTGGACCACGTCGAGCACGCCGGTGACCTTCCGGGCCGCGGCGGCGTCGAAACCCTTCACGGTGGCGCCGAAGCGCGGCGCGCGGGCGACGACGGCGGTGACCTGGTTCGGGCGGCGGATGTCCAGGGAATAGATCGCCGAGCCGTTGGTCTTGGCCACGGAATCGAGGCGCGGCACCTTCTGGCCGATGAGTTTCCACTCGCTCGGGTCCTTGAGCCGCGGCTCGGACGGCACCGGCAGGGAGGCGGCCGAGGCCGCGAGCTCGCCGAACCGGGCCTGCCGGCCCGACGCCGCGTGGCGCACCACGCCGTCCGCGACGGTGATCTGCGAGACCGGGACCTTCCAGCGGAAGGCCGCCTCGGCCATCAGCATCTCCCGGGCGGCGGCCCCGGCCTTGCGCAGCTGGAACCAGGAATTGGCCACCGCGGTGGAGCCGCCGGTGCCCTGGATCGGGCCCATCAGGCTGTTGTTGTAGAGCGTCGCGTCCGCGGGCGCGAACTCTGTGCGGACCGTCTTCCAGTCGGCGCCGAGCTCGTCGGCCAGGATCGTGGCCAGCCCGGTCGTGTTCCCCTGGCCCATGTCCAGGTGCTTGATCACCACCGTGACGGTGTCGTCCGGGGCGATCCGCACGAAGGCGTTGGGCTGGGCCTTGACGCCCGCGAGGTCCGGGCCGGCGGCGGCCCGGGCGGGTTTCGCGTCTAGCCGGAAGGCGACCACGATGGCGCCGGCGCCGGCCAGGAAGCCCCGGCGGCTGGTCCGGACGGGGGGCGGGACTCGGTTCGGTCGACGGGCGTTCAGCATGGCGGCGATGCTCCGGTCAGGACCGCGGGGAGGGGCAGGGACTTCACGCGAGGTCGCGCGCGGCCTCGTGGATCGCGGCGCGGATGCGCTGGTAGGTGCCGCAGCGGCAGATGTTGCCGTCCATGGCGCCGTCGATGTCGCCGTCGCTGGGCTTGGCGTTGCCGGACAGGAGCCCGATCGCCGACATGATCTGCCCGGACTGGCAGTAGCCGCACTGCACGACGTCGAGCTTGCGCCAGGCGGCCTGGACGGCCTCGGCCACGCGGCCCGAGACGCCCTCGATGGTGGTCACCTGGGCGGTGCCGACATCGCCGAGCTTGGTCTGGCAGGACCGCACCGGCTGCCCGTCGAGATGGACCGTGCAGGCGCCGCACTGGGCGATGCCGCAGCCGTACTTGGTACCGGTGGCGTCGAGGCGGTCGCGCAGGACCCAGAGCAGCGGCATGTCCGGGTCGGCGTCGACCTCGTGGGTGACGCCGTTGACGGTGAGCTTCGGCATGGTCGGCGGCCCTCGGTCGACACGCGGAATCCGGCGCGCACCGGATCGCGGCACTCGGCCCGCCACGCGTGTGATTTACCGTAATCCGCCCCGGCCCGGCAACGATGTGTGGCAGCGCACGGACACCCGGAGCGCCTCGCGCCGGGATGAGCCCGATCCCTAAGATCCGACCGATCTCGGCAGCCGCTTCTTAAGACATCCGCCCCATCCTGGCGCGATCACCACCCCGCCCAGCTGCCTCGCCGCCGCGTTCGAGCCGAGTTTCAAGAGACCCATGTCCGATCTCACCGTCGAGATGGTGCAGCGCGGTCGCGGCCCCTCGACGGAGGAAGCGGCGCGACGCCTCGGTGTCGCCCGCGAGATCCGCTCGGCCCGCGAGAAGCTGACCTCGCAGACCGGCCTCGAGCGGGCCTTCGACCACGAGCTTCTGCGGCATTACGCTCAGTACCGGGCCGGCGCCGGCATCCCGCTGGTCCTGTTCGCCGCGGCGCTGGCCACGGCGGCGACCTTCTGGATCGCGCCTGTCGTCGCCGCCCTCTGGGCGCTCGGCGTGTTCGTGATGATCACGCTCAACACCACGCTGAGCCGGGCCTTCCTGCGGGCCGACGCGGCGACGATCCCGCTCGCCCGCTGGCGCCGCCGGTTCCTGATCGGCGAGGTGCTGCAGAGCCTGTCGTGGTCGGCGATGATTGGGCTCGGCGCCACCGGCGGCTGGACCTTCGCGCTGTTCGGCCTGGTGATCGCGGCGGCCGTCACCACCATGCTGGCCGCCACCGTGCCGGCGGCGGCGGTGACCGCCCTGGTGCCGCTGGGCCTCGCCACCGCGTCGCTGGCCGCCTTCTCCACGGGCATGGACGCGCTGCTGCTGCTGGCGATGGCCGGGGGCGCGCAGATCTTCTTCCTGGGCCTGTCGCGCCGCCTCTACGCCTCGACGGTGGGCGCCCTGCGCTCGCGGGCCGAGAAGGACGCGGTGTTCGGCGAGTTGGAGCAGGCCAAGGCCAATTCCGACGAGGCGCGCCGCCGGGCCGAGGAGGCCAACCTCGCCAAATCCCGCTTCCTTGCCACCATGAGCCACGAGCTGCGCACGCCGCTCAACGCCATCCTGGGCTTCTCGGAGGTGATGAAGAACGAGGTGTTCGGCATCCACACGGCGCCGTCCTACCGCGAGTACTCGAACGACATCCACGACAGCGGGATGCACCTCCTCAACCTGATCAACGAGATCCTCGACCTGTCGCGGATCGAGGCCGGCCGCTACGAGCTCAACGAGGAGGCGGTGCAGCTCGCCCACATCGTGGAGGAGTGCCGCCACATGATGGGGCTGCGCGCCAAGGCGAAGAACCAGACCTTCCACGACCTCGTCGACGGCTCCCTGCCGCGGCTCTGGGCGGACGAGCGGGCCCTGCGCCAGATCGTGCTCAACCTCCTGTCGAACGCCGTGAAGTTCACGCCGCCCGGCGGCGAGATCTGGCTGAAGGTCGGCTGGACCGCCTCGGGCGGGCAATACGTCTCGGTGAAGGACAGCGGCCCCGGCATCCCCGAGGACGAGCTCGGCACCGTGATGTCCTCGTTCGGCCGCGGCTCCCTGGCGATCAAGACCGCCGAGCAGGGGTCCGGCCTCGGCCTGCCGATCGTGAAGGGGCTGGTGGAGCTCCACGGCGGCCAGTTCCAGCTGTCCTCGCGGCCGCGCGAGGGCACCGAGGTGATCGTCACCCTGCCGGCCTCCCGGGTGATGGACACGCTGCCCCCGGTCGATGTCGGCGCCGACGCCTTCGTGCCGGCCCGCAACGCCTTCAACCGCGCCGCCTGAGACGGAAGGGTAGCCGAAGGGCTCAGCCCTTTGACGAGGTCCCACCATCGAGCCCGGCGTTCCGGGGCCGCATCCACCCCGTCATCCCGGGGCGCCGCAGGCGAGCCCGGGATCCAGAGCCGCCGACGGCGCAAGACCTTGCTGCACCTGCGTATCTGGATCCCGGGCTCCGCTTCGCGGCCCCGGGATGACGGGATTGTTGCGAGAGCGGTTTCTGTAAACCCCTGCTCCGTCGAGCAAGCGGGACAGTTCGCTGGCCGCCGAGTTCGACGAACACTTCGAACGGGCTGTTCGCGCCCCCTTTGAAACCGGGACCTTACGGGGCCTCGGCCAGGGCGCGGATGCGGTTCCACTCGGCCTCGGTGACCGGCTGCACCGACAGGCGCGAATTGTTCACCAGCACCATGTCGGCGAGCGCCGGATCGGCCTTGATCGCGTCCAGCGTCACCGGCCGGGGCAGGGCCTCGACGGCCTTCACGTCGACCATGCCGAAGCGGCCGGTCTCGTCGGTGTGGTCGGGGTAATAGGGCCGGATCACCTCGACGATGCCGACCACCGCCTTGCCCTCGTTCGAGTGGTAGAAGAAGCCCCGGTCGCCGACCTGCATGGCCATCAGGTGCTTCTTGGCCAGGTGGTTGCGCACGCCGTTCCAGTGCGTCCCGGCCGCGCCGGCCTCGACCTGCTGGTCCCACGACCAGGTCGCGGGCTCGGATTTGAACAGCCAGTACGCCATCACGCCGTCTCTCGAGGGCCGCCCCGTCGCGGCGGCACGGCCCCCATAGCGCAGCTCTCCCCGGGGCGCACAGGCCCCTCCGGCGGCGGTTCACCGTCCGTTGCGGCCGAGCACGAGCCGGCTCGCCCCCGCGAAGGCCCAGGCGCAGAGCCCGCCATAGAGCATCACCCGGTCGAAGCCCCGGACCAGCGCCTGCCGGGCGATCGACTCGGTGAGATCTGCGACCCCGGCCACCGCGAGGTTGCCGGCGGCGACCGCCTCCGCGAGGGCGTCGAGCGCCGTCCCCTGCAGAAGCGGTTCGAGGCCGGATCGGACGCCCTGGAGCAGGAGGAAGCCCATCAGGGCGATGTTGACGGCGAGCGAAATCATCCGCGCGCTCATATCCATGCCCGAGGCCATCCCGGCGCGCTCCGGGGGCAGGGCGCCCGTGGCGGTGTTGGTGACCGGCGTGTTGGTGAGGCCGAGCCCGATGCCGGCCAGGAGGCAGCCGGGCAGCAGCGTCGGCCAGCCCGCCTGCGTGCCAATGACGGCCAGCCGCATCAGCAGGAAGCCGGCGCCGATGGTGAACAGGCCGAGCGGGATAACCAGGCCCGGGCCGTCGCGCAGGAGAAGCCGCTCTGCCAGGGGCGGCACCACCAGGGTCGGCAGCGTATAGGCCAGGAGCGCGAGGCCGGCGCCCAGGCTGTCGTAGCCCAGCACCGCCTGGAAGTAGATCGGCAGGTAGATGACGAACGGCCAGAAGCTGAAATTCATCGCGCTCGATCCGAGCAGGGCGCCCGCGAAGCGGCGGTTCCGGAAAGCCGCGAAGTCGAACATCGGCCGGGCCGCCCGGGTCTCGACGACGACGAACGCCACGAGGCTCACGGCGCCGGCGAGCGCCAGCAGGCTCGCCGGATCGTCCCAGCGGAGCGGCTGCCCGCGGGTGATCAGGTAGACCAGGCTGAACACCGCGAGCGACAGCGTCGCGATGCCGGCACCGTCGACGCGCCTGGCCTGGGGATCGGAGGATTCGACGATGCCGGCCCGTGCCAGGCCGATTGTGACCAGCGCCAGCAGGACGTGGATCAGGAACACCCATTCCCAGCTCACGGCCGCAACGGTGATGCCGCCGATCAGCGGGCCGAAGCCGAGGCCGAAGCCGAACACGATCCCCCACCAGCCGAAGGCCGTCCCGCGCTCGGGCCCGTCCCGGAACTGGTGCGACAGGACCGCGGTCTGGCAGGCCAGCATCGCGGCGGCGCTCGCCCCCTGGAGGGACCGGGCCGCGATCAGCACCGGGGCGCTCGGCGCCAGGCCGCAGGCCAGGGAGGCCGCCCCGAACGCCGCCACGCCGATCAGGAAGACGCGCCGGCGCCCGAACCGGTCGGCCAGGGTCCCCATGGCCATCAGGCAGGTGGTCATGGCCACTGTGTAGGCGTTCATGATCCACTGGAGCTGCCGGAAATCCGCCCCCAGGACCCGCTCCAGGGTCGGCAGGATCGACGGGATGCTGGAGATCTCCAGCCCCAGCATCAGCGCGGACAGGCATAGGGCCGCCAGCGCCAGGCTGTTTTCGGTCTTGCGATCGACCCGAACGGGATCCGGCCCGGCCCCGCACAGGGAACCGCGAACGTCTTGAAGGTCACTGAGCTTGCTCGTCATGATCCGCACCGTCGCCGGAGATACGAAGACGCGGCGGAGCCTGGCGCGCGGTTGATCACAACACAATCAAATGCCAATCTATTTCAGTGATGACGAAACTGGATGGTGCCGGTGCTCAGCCTCGACGTCGACGCGGTCCGGACCTTCGTGACGGTGGCGGACCACAGGAGCTTCACCCGGGCCGCCGAGGCGCTCGGGGTGACGCAGGGCGCGGTCAGCGTGAAGCTGCGGCGGCTGGAGGACCGGCTCGGCCAGCGGCTGATCGAGCGCACGCCCCGTCAGGTCCGGCTCTCGGCACAGGGCGAGATCTTCATCGGCGCGGCGCGGGAGTTTTTGGCCGCGCATGAGCGGGCCGTGGCGGGCCTCGCGGAGCCGCGCCGCCGGTTCCGGCTCGGGATCGCCGCCCACGTCATGGGCCCGGAGGTGCCGGGCCTGCTCGCCCGGCTGAAATCCCTCGACCCGGCGCTGGCGATCGAGGTGCTGCTCGACAATGCCCGCCCCCTGCTCGACGGCTTCGAGGCCGGCACGATCGACGCGGCCATCATCCGCAGCGACGACGACCGGCGCGACGGCGAGATCCTGGGGCCGGAGCATTTCGGCTGGTTCGCGGCGCCGCATTTCGAGCACCGGCCCGGCGATCCGCTGCGCCTGGCCGCGACCTCGCCCTGCTGCTCCATCCGGGACGTCGCCACCCAGCTCCTGGACCGGGCCGGCATCCCCTGGACGGAGGTGTTCCTCGGGGGCACCGCGGCAATCAGCGCCGCCCTGTCAGCTGGGCTGGCGGTCTCGGCCTTCCCGCGCCGGCTCGCCCCGGCCGACGCGATCGATGTCGGCGACGCGCTGGGCCTGCCGCCGATCCCCTCCCTCGCCCTCGTGCTGCACTCGTCCCTGACCGACCCGCGCAGCAAGGACGCGCTCCGGGCGATCACGGCGGCGTTCCGGGAGCACCGGAAGGGATAGCGGCCGGAGCCTTCCCGCTTGAGGTGCGCGATCCACCGGACCCTGAGAACCCAGAGCCTTAACCCAATCAGCTTGGCCGTAATGAAGTCTGCGGAGGGTGGATTTGCGACTGTCTG
>NZ_AKFK01000059.1:0-73088 GCF_000272495.1 Methylobacterium sp. GXF4
CCGCCCCCGCCCCCTCCGCCCCCGATCGAGGTCGGCGGCGGCTGGTACCTGCGCGGCGATGTCGGCGCGAGCGTCTACACCCGCCCGAGATACACCGAGGCCTACGATTACACCGGCTACGCGGATGCCAACCGGTCGTTCGGCAACGAGATCGGCGGTGGCGGTTTCGCGGGTGTCGGCGTCGGCTACCAGTTCACCCCGTTCCTGCGCGGCGACGTCACCGGTGAGTACCGCTACTCCACCGGCCTGCGCGGCAGCGAGTATTACAAGGGCCCCGAGTTCGACAACGGCCTCGGCTCCTACGGGGTCAACAAGTCGACCAGCAACTTCGATTCCGCGGTGGTGCTGGCCAACGCGTATTTCGACCTCGGCACCTGGTACGGGATCACCCCGTTCATCGGCGGCGGCGTCGGCTACGCCTTCAACCACATCTCGGGCTATTCGACCAACCAGCAGTTCACCAGCCCGACCTACGCCTACGATTACGGCAACCCGATTTACGACTGCAAGTGCGGCCAGCCCTACTACAATTACGCGCCGGTCTACGACAACAACGGCAACCCGGTGTACAACACCAACAGCGGCAGCAAGTTCTACAAGAGCAAGACCAGCGGCAGCTTCGCCTGGGCGCTGCATGCCGGTCTGGCCTACGACGTGAGCGACGCCCTGAAGATCGAGGTGGCCTATCGCTACCTGAACCTCGGCAAGGCCGAGACCGGCGCCGGCTTCGTGCCGTGCTGCACCGAGGCCCTGCGCCCGATCAAGGTGAAGGACATCGAGGCCCACGACGTGAAGATCGGCCTGCGCTACTACCTCGGCGGCCTGGTCGCGGCGCCGCTGCCGCCGCTGATGCCGGAGCCGATCCCCGGCCCGCTGGTCCGCAAATACTGATCGTCTTTCCAACGCTCTGACGGCCGACGGCGCGGATGCTCTCCGCGCCGTTTTTTTTCGTCCTGCCGCCGGGGCAGACATCGATCGCAAGGCGCAGAGCAACATTGGGCCGTCGGATAGTTCTGGCCCAGTCGCGATGATCGAATCGGGATCTCCGAAGAACCCCGAAATAACGGACGCTTAAGGTTACCCAACTATCACTGCATCGAGGCCCGAGCCGCCGTCCGTCTCGCAGTTCCAGGACGATCCCGATGCGTACCGTCACCCTGCCGCTGCTGGCGGTCCTCAGCCTCTGCGGCGCCAGCACCGCCCGGGCCGCCGACCTGGACTACGATTACCTGCGTGGCGCCGATTACGACCCGGTCCCGGCCCCGGTGGTCGACTGGAGCGGCGTCTACGTGGGTGGCCATGGCGGGTATACGTCCGCGGCGCTGGGTACAAAGGGCGCGCTGCAACCCCTGATCTATCGGGACTCTCACGATACGACGGGCGAATCGACGTTTCGTGCGTCGACCCTTCTCAATCCTCCGTCGAAGCGGGTCGGCGACACGAGTTTTGGCGCCTTCGTCGGTTACAATGTCCAGTTCGACGACTTCGTCTTCGGCTTCGAGGCCGACTACACGAATTTCGGCAAGATGGGCGTGTCGAGCGACGGACTCGGGCGCAGCAAGACCGCCTCGAACATTCTCGAAACAGTCGATATGGCCGGATACACGGCCACGCGCGTCAACGATTACGGCACGCTGCGAGCCCGGGCCGGCTACGCTCTCGGCAACATCCTGCCCTTCGTGACCGGCGGTCTGGCGATCGGCCGGGCGCGCATCGCCGACACGACGATGTACCGGAACTATGGCTTCGACGTCACCGCCTACAACGCCAACCTCGCCGGGACACCGACCTACGTGTCCAATTTCGGCTATACGAGCTTCAATCCGAACGCTCCCTACAATGGCACGCCGTTCACGTCGATCCAGACGCAATCGAAGACCAAAGTGGTCGCCGGTGCGACGGTCGGCGCCGGTCTCGAATACGCGATCACGCCGAACATCCTGCTGCGCGCCGAGTATCAATACGTGCTGTTCAGTCAGTTCGATGGGCACAAGGTCAACCTGAACACGGTCCGGGCCGGCGCGGCGGTCAAGTTCTGATGCGGCCCGGCGCCGGGAGGCTTCCGATGCTCGACCCGAGGGGATTGCGACCGTTCACGTTCGGCCTGCTCGCCGGGCTCGCCCTCATCCCCGCGCCGGCTTCCGCCTGGCCCGAGGACCGCAACTTCGATCCGCCCCGCCTCCGGCGCGTGGTCCGCGTCCGACCCGACCTGTCGGCCGTGCCGCCACCCGTGATCGTCCGGGGCTACCTGCCGCGCAATCACAACGTCCCGATGTACAACGAGCCGCCCCGCCGCGGGCCGGCTTGGTGATCCCGCTTCAGCTCTCCAGCTCGCTGTCCCAGTACAGGTAGTCGAGCCAGGTGTGGTGGTACTGGCGGTGGTCGAATTCGGGCTGCCGGTGGTGCAGCTCGTAGCGGGTCGGCCGGCGGGGCTCGGTCGCGAGCGGCATGTCGGCCTCCTGCGGCGTGCGGTTGGCCTTGCGCAGGTTGCAGGGCGAGCAGGCCGCCACGACGTTCTCCCAGCTCGACAGGCCGCCCCGGGAGCGCGGCACCACGTGGTCGAAGGTCAGGCCGCCCGAGGGCAGCCGCAGGCCGCAATACTGGCAGCTGAAACCATCGCGCAGGTAGATGTTGTAGCGGGTGAAGGCCGGGCTGCGCGCGAGCGTCACGTAGTTCTTCAGGGCCACCACGCTCGGCACCCGCAGCGCCCGCGAGGGCGAGCGGGCCTCGACGTCGTAGCTCGCCACCAGGGTGACGCGGTCGAGGAACAGGGCCGTGAAGGCGTCCTTCCACGACCAGAGCGAGAGCGGATTGTAGGAGAGCGGCCGATAATCCGCGTTCAGGACGAGGGTTTGGAGATCCATCATCGGCGCGACTCTTCGGACTATCTCTGACGCGTATAACGCGCGGGAACGCGCCGGCGCCCCACCGGCCCGTCCGACGCGGCCGCGGGCCGGTACAGGACGGGCCGGCGGACGGGACGTCGGCTCGGCGGGAGAGGCGGAAGGAGCAACAGGGCGGCGGGCCGGCGCGCGGTGACGCCAGTCGGTGCGGTAGCAACCGGAACGCGGCCGGGCCGGACCGGCATCGGCGCCGGCCGAACCCTTTCGCGTGACGACGAAAAGGCCCTGTCCATCTGGTGTTCATCTAATCCCACCGTGACAGCCTTGTGAAGCTGCTCCCTCAGGGGCCTGGGGACGCACCCACAGCGGGTGCCGGGCGCGCCGGCCGGCGCCAGGGTGGGCAGGGGCACGGTTTCGCCCTATTGGAAGCCCACAGCGCCCGGCCTCGAGGGCCGTGCCCGAATCGCCCTGCGGTCAGGCGCGCCCCTCAGGCTTCGATTCACGCGCTCGCCGACGCCGAACCGGCGTCCCCGCCGGTATCCCCTCCGGCGGCGAGCGCTCGAGAAGGCCCGCGCGGTTCCCGATGACCGCCGGTCCGCCGATGCCGGGCTCCGACCGCGCGCCCGGCGCGCCCGACGAGAGGTAGCCTATGATCCGCACGCCCGTGCGCCCCCGGAAGCCGAACGGCGCGCCGCGCCGGCCCGCCGCGCTGGCCCTCCTGGCCGCGCTGATGCTGGGCATCCCGGCCGCCGCGCCGCCCGCATCCTGGGCCCAGGGCGAGGCGCCGGTCGGGCAGCACCCGGGGACCAAGCCCGCCGATGCCAAGCCCTCCGAGTCCAAGCCCGCGGACGCCAAGCCGGCCGACGCGAAGGCGCCCGACGCCAAGCCCGCGGCGCCGAAACCCGAGATGTCGGAGCAGCTCAAGGCGGTCCGGGCCCAGCTCGACGCCGCCAAGGCCGAGCTCGAGGCGCGCGAGAAGCAGCTGGGGCATCCCGATCTGACCGCCACCGACCTGGCGGCGATCCGCGACAGCGCCGGGACCGTCACCGAGGAGATCCGCGCGCTGATCACCCGGCTCGACGCGCCCCTCGAGGCGGCGCGCGAGCGGCTGGCGCAGCTCGGCCCGAAGCCGAAGGACACCCAGGAAAGCCCCGAGATCGCCGAGCAGCGCGTGGAGCGCGAGGCGGCGGTGACCCGCATCGACGAGACCCAGCGTCTCGCCCGCTCCCTGCTGGTGCAGGGCGACCAGATCATCGACCGGGTGTCGAACCGCCGGCGCGAATCGTTCACCCGCGACCTGTTCCAGCGCTCGCAGCCGCTGGTCAGCCCGGGCCTCTGGGCCAAGGTCATGGCCGACATACCGCGCGATACCCGCTCGCTGCAGAGCGCCGTGTCCGATATCGGGCTGCTGTTCTCGCGCAACGGCAGCATGGGCAATCTGCTGTTCCTGGGGCTCGCTTTCGGGATCTCGGTCGCGCTGTATTTCGGCCGGCGCAACATCGCGCCCCGGGCCGCCCGCCGGGACGCCTCCGCCACCGAGCCGTCGCGCCGCGCCACCCTGCTGGCCGCCTGGCGGGTGATCCTGCTCGGCACGGTGCCGGCGGTGGCGGGTTCCTACGCGGTCTACTACGCGCTCGACGCCACCAACCTGCTGCCGTCCCGGCTGCTGCCGGTGGCCGCCGCGATCCTGGGCGGGCTGGCCTTCATCGCCTTCGTCGAGGCCCTGTGCGACGGGTTGCTAAGCCCCGACAAGCCGGCCTGGCGCCCCGCCCCGGTCGGCGACGCGGCCGCCACCCGGCTCACGCGCCTGGCCGTCGGCATCGCCACGGTAATCACCGTGGTGAAATCCGTGGAGGCGCTCAATTCCGGGATCTCGGCGGCGCTGCCGATCTCGATCGCGACCCGCGGCCTCGGCGCCGTGGCCACCGCGCTGATCCTGGCGGTCGGCCTCCACCGCTTCGCCGATACCGAGCAGGAGGAAGAGGCCTGTTTCGGCCCCTACGTGCCGACCAAGACCACCACGGGCATCGGCGGCCCGGCCCGGCTCCTCGGCTGGGCCGGGGTCGCGCTGATCGGGCTCGGCGCGCTCGTCGGCTACGTCGCCTTCGCGGCCTTCCTGATCGACCAGCTGATCTGGGCCGCGGGCGTGCTCGTGCTGCTCTACCTGCTGGTCCAGAGCGTCGACACCTTCATCGGCCGCGCGCTCACCGACGAGACCCGGCTCGCCACCGCGCTCCAGGCCAATACCGGCCTGCGCAAGCGCTCGCTGAACCAGATCTCGGTCCTGGCGACCGGGGCCGCCCGGGTCGTGCTGATGCTGGTGGCGGCGCTGCTCGTGCTGGCGCCCTGGGGGCTCGATTCCACCGACATCGTCTCGTCGATCCGGCAGGCCTTCTTCGGCTTCAAGGTCGGCGACGTGACGATCTCGCTGTCGAGCATCGCCTTCGGCATCGGCATCCTGGTGCTCGGCGTGTTCGTCACCCGGGCGGTGCAGCGCTGGCTGGAACAGACCTACCTGCCCGCCACCGACCTCGATGCCGGCCTGCGCAACTCGATCACCACGATCGCGGGCTATTGCGGCTTCCTGCTCTCCCTGGCGCTCGCCTTCTCGTATCTCGGCCTGAGCCTGGAGAAGCTGACCATCGTGGCCGGCGCCCTGTCGGTCGGTATCGGTTTCGGCCTGCAGTCGATCGTCAACAACTTCGTCTCCGGCCTGCTGCTCCTGTGGGAGCGGCCGATCCGGGTCGGCGACCAGGTGGTGATCGGCGATTCGGAGGGCATCGTGAAGCGCATCTCGGTGCGCTCCACCGAGATCCAGACCTTCGACCGCTCGGCCGTGATCGTGCCGAACTCGAACCTGATTTCCGGAGTGGTCAAGAACCGCGTGCGCGGCGACCGTTCGGGCCGGGTCAGCATCACGGTCAGCGTCCTGCGCAACCAAGACCCGGTGCGGGCCGCCGAGATGATCGTCGGCTGCGCCCAGGCCCATGCCGACGTGCTGAAGGATCCGGCGCCCCGGGTGGTGTTCAAGAAGATCGGCGACCCGTTCCTGGAATTCGAGCTGCTGGTCTGGATCGTCGATGTCAGCCTCGGCCTGAAGGTCCAGACCGACCTGAACTACGCGGTGTTCGCCACCCTGTCGGGCGCGGGCTTCATCCCGCCGCTCGGCCCCGGCGCCAGCATCGTCACCGTGCAGGGCTTCGAGACGATGCAGGCCGCCATGGGCGAGATCGCGAGCCGGTTCGGCCAGGCCGCGCCGGCCCCCGGGCCCCAGGAGCCGAAGGAGATCCCGGAGCCCCAGGAGGCGCCGCCGTCCCAGCCGCAGCGCGACCGCGGCCTCCGGAGCGCCGGGGGCTGACGGGGGAGTGCGTCTCAGCGCGTCGCGCGCTGAGACGGCCGCAGATCGAGATGCGCGCGCGCGCCGTCGGCGGCGAGCATCACCTGCCTGCCCCTGCGCGTCAGCAGGCCGGCTCGCTCCAGCGCGGTGACGTCGTCATGCACGCGCCGGTAGTTCCGGCGAAGCGATCCGGCCAACGCATTGATCGATTCGGCAGGGCCTCCGGTCAGGGCCTCCAGGAGCGCGATGCGGGCCGGCGAGAAGGTCTTGAGGAAGGCGGACCAGTTCTCGAAGGTGACGATCCGCTCAGGCTGCGGCGCCTCGCCGGCCTCGGCACGCCGCACGGCCGTGAGGAAGCGATCCCGCATGTCCTCGACGGATCCGCCGATGACGTATGTCACCTCGTCGCTCATAGTTGGCCTCCGCGCAGAGTCCCGACCTCGGTCAGAAAGTCGTCCAGCAGCTTTTCGTAGGTGGTGAACCGGTACGGAGTTTCCACGTCGCCGCGGTGGACGTGATCGCCCTTCCCGGCCTCGTTGTCGTAGGCCAGGATCCGCAGGCCCTCGCGCCCGTAGAACAGCGAGTATTTGAGGCCGTGCGCCGAGCCGCGGACCCGGTTCGGCGGCTTGAGTTCCCAAAGCTTGAGCTGAAGAATGGAACCGTCCGCGTAGACCTTCTTGGCATCGATCAGAAGCGTCGCACGCGGCATATGACATGAGATGGCATAGGCCTTTTATGGCGTAAAGTGTCTGATCGGGCTGGGCGATACGGTCAGGAGGTCCGGTCGCGCGATCGCCCGGGGCTCCCTATATGGGCCGGGCGTCCGAGCCGGATGCGCGAGCATGGATCTTCGAACGTGGGCGGACGCAACCTGAGACGAGGCTTCTGGGCGGCGGCCTGCATTCCGGCGCTGGCGCTGCTCGGCGCCTGCGCCACCGAGGCGCCGAGCACGGCGGCGCTGCCGAGCATCTACCTGCCGCTGGCCAGCCAGGCCGCCCATGTCGACACCGACGCCGCCCGGGACATGATCTCGTCCTATCGCCGCAACCGCGGCGCGGCGCCGCTCACGGTCGATCCCGAGCTGCAGCGTCTGGCCGAGGCCGAGGCCGCCGCCATGGCGGTCGCCGACCGGCCGAGCAAGGCGCAGACCGTGAAGGCCGCGGTCGGGCGGCTCGGCTTCTCCGACGTCAACGCCAACCTGTCGGCCGGCTATCACACCCTGGCCGAGGCGTTCTCCGGCTGGCGCGAGAGCGCGCCGCACGACGCCACGATGCTCGACCCCCGGGCGACCCGGATGGGGATCGCCACCGCCTACGCGCCCGGCTCGAAATACAAGGTCTACTGGGCGCTGCTCACCGCCAAGTAGGCGCGCTACGGCAGCCCCTTCACGTTCGGCACCGGGGGCGCCTCCTTCAGCAGCGTCACCGTCACCCGGCGGTTGGCCGCGAGATAGGGGTTGTCGGGGAACATGGGCTCGGTGTCGGCCTTGCCGGAGACCGAGGCGAACCGGTCGTCCTGCACGCCCGCCCCGGCCAGGATCTCCCGCACGCTGATCGCCCGGCCGGCCGACAGCTCCCAGGGCGACACCGGCAGGCGCTGGCCCGGCCTTTCGGTGGCGGTAAAGCCCGTGATGGCGATGCGGTTGGGCATCTGCCGCAAGGCCGGGGCGAGCTTCTCCAGGAGGCGCCTCGTGCGCTCGTTCGGGCGGGTCGAGCCGTCCGGGAACATCGCGCGCCCGTCCTGGTCGACGATTGACAGTTCGAGACCCTGGTCGGTCCGGACGATCACGACGTTCTTCGACAGTTCGGCGATGTCCGGCATGTCCTGCAGCGCCTGCCGCAGGGAGGCCGCCGCGAGGCCGAAATTGTCCGGCTCGCCGGTCTCGGTCAGGCCGAACTCGCTGCTCTGGTCGCGCCGGGGCGGCGTCGTCCGGTCGGTGGCCTTCTCGGGCGGGATGCTGCGCAGGTACTTCACGTGGTCGGCGGCCGGCAGGCCCTCGGATTCGAGGATGCCGGCGAACTTCGATTCCTTGTTCACCCCGAAGGCGTCGCGCATCGAGCCGGCGACCACCTGCATCTTCTTCTGGTCCTGCGTCGAATAGGCCGCGACCATCACGAAGAAGCTCATCAGGAGCGCCATCAGGTCGGCGAAGGTCACGAACCAGCCATGGCCGCCATGCGCGCCGCCGCGCTTCCGTCTGGCCATATCAGGCGGCCGGTTCCAGCAGCGCTTCGCGATGGTTGTGCGGCAGGTAGGCGACCAGCATCTCGCGCACCAGCATCGGGCTCTTCTGGTCGCGGATCATCAGGATGCCGTCGATGATCAGGGAGCGGGAGACGTCCTCCTCCTCCAGCTTGACGTGCAGCTTGTCGGCGAGCGGCAGGGTGATCAGGTTGGCGATCACGGCACCGTACAGGGTAGCGAGCAGGGCGGTCGCCATGGCGGGGCCGAGCTTCGAGGGGTCGGACATGTTGGCGAACATCGCCACCATGCCGAGGATCGTGCCGATCATGCCCCAGGCGGGGGCGCAGTCGCCGTAGGCCCGGTAGACCTTCGAGCCCTCGTCGAGATGCATCAGGAAGTTGTCGCGGTCCCGCTCCATCGTGTCCCGGATGAAGTCCCGGTCGTAGCCGTCGGCGATGTAGCGCGCGCCCTGGGCCAGGAACGGGTCGGAGATCTCCATGTTCTCCAGCGCCATCGGGCCGGACTTGCGGACCACGTCGGCGAGCTTGGTGATCTCCTCGATCAGCTCCTGCGGCTTCACCGAGCGCATCATGAAGGCGAAGCGCAGGCCCATCGGCAGGCCGTGGACGATCACCGAGAACGGGAAGCGGATCATCGTGGCCGCGGTGGCGCCGCCGAACACCACGACGACCGCGTGCTCCGACGCGTAGGCGCCGAAATGGCCGCCATCGAGCACGATCAGCCCGACCACGACGCCGAGACCTGAGAGGAGGCCGAGTGCAGTTGCGAGATCCATGCTGCGGCGCCCGGTCCGGAAAGGTAAAAAAAAGCTGACCCCGCGGTCGCTTGCGGCCGGGTTATTCACAGCGGTAGGAAATCTTGCTGAACGAACCGTAAAGGCGAAGGCCTCGACCCTGTCGAGGGCCGTCATCGCCCGTTCAGGCGGGCCCGGGCATAAGCCGTGTCGTGTGAGGGGTTTGGTGGCGAAGGCGGCTGTGTCCGCCCGCCGCACGGACCTTAAGAAATGGCGCGAGACCCGGACACACGGGCCGCGCCGGGGGTGGTGGAGCGGTGGCGATGGTTCGTCTGTACGGGCGGGTCCTTGGTTTCCTGAAGGCGGAGCGGCGGCTGGCCATCGGTCTGGCCGCCACCAACGTCGTGCTGGCGATCGCGGCGTTTGCCGAGCCGCTGCTCATGGGCCGGATCATCGATCAGCTCACCCACCTGCAGCGCGGCGGCAACGCCATGGGCACGATGCTGCCCCTGCTGGCCGCCTGGGTGGCGTTCGGCTTCTTCACCATCGCGGCGGGCGTGTTCATCGCGCTCCACGCCGACCGGCTGGCCCACCGCAACCGCCTGTCCTCGATGGCGAGCTATTTCGAGCACGTGCTCGACCTGCCGCTGGCGTTCCACTCGGCGAACCATTCGGGCCGGGTGCTGAAGGCGATGTTGGAGGGCACCAACGGCATGGCCTGGCTGTGGCTCGGCTTCTTCCGGGACCACCTCGTCGCCCTGGTCTCGCTGGTCGTGCTCCTGCCCATGACCCTGTTCATCAATTGGCAGCTCGGCTCGATCCTGGTCGTCCTGGTGCTCGCCTTCACGGCGCTCACCACCTTCGTGATGCGCCGGACCGAGACGCTCCAGGGCCAGGTCGAGGCGTTCAATTCGGGCCTCGCCGCCCACGCCTCCGACGCGCTGGGCAACGTCGCGGTGATCCAGTCCTTCACCCGCGCCAAGGCCGAGAAGGACGCGATGCGCGGCATCATCACGAACCTGCTCGCCGCGCAGATCCCGGTCCTGTCCTGGTGGGCGCTCGCCAACGTCGCGACCCGCGCCTCGGCGACCATCACCATGACGGCGATCTTCGTCACCGGCATCTGGCTGTATCAGGCCGGCACCACCACGGTGGGCGAGGTCGTGGCCTTCATGAGCCTGGCCACCGCCTTCGTGGCGCGGCTCGACCATGTGGTCGGCTTCGTTAACGGACTATTCCAGCAGGCGCCCAAGATCGCCGAGTTCTTCGAGATCTACGACACCGTGCCGGCCGTGGCCGACCGCCCGCATGCCCGCCAGGTCGCCCGGTTCGAGGGCGAGGTCACCTTCGACGACGTCGCCTTCTCGTATGATGGCCGGCGCCAGGCGCTCGACGGCGTCTCGTTCTCGGCCCGTCCCGGCGAGACCGTGGCCCTGGTCGGCACCACCGGCTCGGGCAAGTCGACGACGCTCGGCCTCCTGCACCGCAGCTTCGATCCGGCTTCCGGGTCGATCCGGATCGACGACATCGACGTGCGCGACATCGGCCTCTCGTCCCTGCGCCACAACATCGGCGTGGTGTTCCAGGAGCCGATGCTGTTCGCCCGCTCGATCCGCGAGAACCTGCAGGTCGGCCGTCCCGACGCCACCGATGCCGAGATGCTCGACGCCCTGGAGCGGGCCCAGGCCGGTGCGTTCATGGCGCGCCAGCCCGACGGGCTCGACACGGTGATCGGCGAGCGCGGCCGGTCGCTCTCCGGCGGCGAGCGCCAGCGGCTCTCGATCGCCCGGGCGCTCCTGAAGAACCCGCCGATCCTGATCCTCGACGAGGCGACCTCGGCCCTGGACGCGGCCACCGAGCGCAAGCTCCAGGGCGCCCTGGAAGCCGTCATGGAGGGGCGCACCACCTTCGTGATCGCCCACCGGCTCGCCACGATCCGCAACGCCGACCGCATCCTGGTCTTCCACGAGGGCCGCATCGTCGAGGCCGGCACGTTCGACGCGCTGGTCGCCCAGAACGGCCGCTTCGCCGAGCTCGCCCGGGCCCAGTTCATGGCGGCCGCGGCCGACGAGGACGAGGGTCGCCTGGCCCTGGCAGCGTAAGGAACGGGCGCCGGTCAGCCGGCGCTCAGCGCATCGTGCCGGATATCCGAACCGGCACGATGCGCCAGCTTTTTGCTTTGCATCGTCTTTTTCTCAAAAGCCGGCAGCTCCCTTTCGGGACGATAGCTCTAGGGAAGTCTCAACCTTTCGGGAGACAGTGTCTTCCGAAGACGCTCACCCGCCCCGGAGCCCCGTCCCCGATCGGGCAAGTGATCCTGACCCTCTGAGTCGCAAAAACATGCTGCGCGAGATCGTCCTCGACACCGAGACCACCGGCACGGAGGCGCGGAACGGCGACCGGCTGATCGAGATCGGCGCGGTCGAGCTGCTCAACCACATCCCCACCGGCCGCACCTTCCACCGCTACTGCAACCCGCAGCGGGCGGTCTCGGAGGGCGCGTTCAACGTCCACGGGCTGTCGGACGCCTTCCTGTCCGACAAGCCGGTCTTCGCCGAGATCGTCGGCGAGCTGCAGGCCTTCCTGGCGGACGGGCGCCTTGTCATCCACAACGCCCCCTTCGACGTCGGCTTCCTCAACATGGAATATGCCCGGCTCGGAGCGAACGCGCCGCCGCCGATCCAGCTGGACGACGTGGTCGACACCCTGCCGATGGCCCGCCGCAAGCATCCGGGCGCGGCCAACAACCTCGACGCCCTGTGCAATCGCTACGGCATCGACACCAGCCGCCGAACCAAGCACGGGGCGTTGCTCGACGCCCAGATCCTGGCCGAGGTCTATGTCGAGCTGCTCGGCGGCAAGCAGACCAGCCTCGGCCTCCTGGATGCCCAGGCGGGACCGCAGGTCCAGGCCGTCGTCCAGGCGGTTCCGGCGGCCCCCCGCCCGTATCGGAGTCGCCTTACGGATGAGGAGCGGGCGAGGCACGACAGCTTCCGCGCGAGCCTCGGCCCGGCGCCGATCTGGGCCGACTATATCGGCGCCGACGACCCGGCCTGACCGGCCTTGCCGCATCGCACATCGGCCTCTATTGCGTCGCACCAAATGGCGAGCTTCGCGCCAACCCCGGCCGCGACACGGACGCTGATGTGACCAAGCGTGCACCCATCATGGACCCCTTCAGCAAGCTGAAGGATATGCAGGACGGCGTCCGCGACAGGAATGTCCGCTCGCCCTTCGCCGACATGATCGAGGTCACCCGCCTCACGAGCCTCGGCCGTCTGGACGAGGCGACCGCCCTGATCCAGCGCAGCCTCGGGGGCTACGCGGCCGCACCGCCGCCCGACGCGCCAGCCCCCCAGGCCGCGACCCGCCGCGCGGAAGCGCCCCAAGAGGCCCGGCGCGAGGTCTCGCAGAAGACGCCGCGCACCGAGCCTGCCCGCACGGTGATCGCCGAGCCGGCGGTGCGGGTCCGCAAGGCGGTCGGCAAGGTCGTGCGCGGCCTGGCGCCGGTGCTGAAGGGGCTCGGCCATGCGCGGCGCATCCCCGCACGGCCGCCGGCCCCCCGGACGCCGGCCGAGAGCCGCTTCGTCGCCCTCAGCCACGCCGAGCCCGCCGGCAGTCGCGACTACAAGCTGTTCATTCCGGGCCATCCGGCCGAGCCGGCGCCGCTGGTGGTGATGCTGCACGGCTGCACGCAGAACCCGGACGATTTCGCCGCCGGCACCGGCATGAACGCTTTGGCCGAGCGCGCCGGCTTCTTCGTCGCCTACCCGGCCCAGAGCCGGCAGGCCCATGTCCAGCGCTGCTGGAACTGGTACGAGCCGCGGGACCAGCGCCGGGAATCCGGCGAGGCCGCGATCATCGCGGGGCTCACCCGGGCCGTGATGGCGGCTCACCCGATCGACCCGACCCGGGTCTACATCGCCGGCATGTCGGCGGGCGGCGCGGCCGCCCTGAACATCGCCCGGGCCTATCCGGATCTCTACGCCGCGGTGGGCGTGCATTCGGGTCTCGCGGCCGGCTGCGCCCGCGATCTCGGCTCGGCCTTGATGGCCATGCAGGTCGGCGCGCCGGGCCTGGGCACCGCGCCGTCCTTCGGCGCAGCGCCCATCGGCCAGCGAATCCCCACCATCGTGTTCCACGGCGAGGATGACGGCACCGTGAGCGTGCGCAACGCCGATCAGGTGCTGGCCCAGGCCAACGTCGCCGGCCTGACGGCCCGGTCCGAGACCTTCGAGGGCCGCGGCCACCCGTTCACCCGCACCCGCTACCAGGACGAGACCGGTCGGGTCATGGTCGAGGATTGGCGGGTGCGCGGCGCCGGCCATGCCTGGTCCGGTGGCCGCCCGGAAGGCAGCTACACCGATTCCGACGGCCCCGACGCCTCGCGGGCGATGCTCGACTTCTTCGCCGCGCATCGGCTCGGGCCGCAGTAAACGCGCGCGCGTCCGGAGACTTGCAGGGCGCGGCCCTGCGCCCGCAAAAGGTCCCGGACCTTTCGAAACCGTGACCGGACCCATCCATGACCGCACCGATCCCGACCCTCGACGGCCTCGCGCAGGTGGCGGAGCGCTACGACCTGCTTCTCTGCGACGTCTGGGGCGTGCTGCATGACGGCCAGAAGGCCCATGTTCCAGCCGGCGAGGCGCTGATCCGGTTCCGCGGCCTGCCGGGCGCGCGGCCGCGCCGGGTGGTCCTGGTCTCGAATGCGCCCCGGCCCGGGGACGGGGTGGGCCGCATCCTCGACCGGTTCGGCGTGCCGCGCGAGGCCTACGACGCGATCCTGACCTCGGGGGACCTCACCCGCGAGCTGATCGCCGGCCGCCCGGGGGCGCGGATCCGGCATCTCGGGCCGGAGCGCGACCTCGGGATCTTCCAGGGCCTCGATCTCAGCCTCGTCCCGGAGGAGGAGGCCGACCTCGTGGTCTGCACCGGCCTGTTCGACGACCGCAGCGAGACCGCCGACGATTACCGCGACGAGCTCATGCGGCTGGCGGCCCGGGGGCTGACGATGATCTGTGCCAATCCCGACCTCGTGGTCGAGAGCGGCAACCGGCTGATCCCCTGCGCGGGCCTGCTCGCGGCGGCCTATGCCGAGCTCGGCGGCGCAGTGATCTATGCCGGCAAGCCGCACCGCCCGGTCTACGAGGCGGCGCTGGCCAAGGGGGCCGAGCTCACGGGTGCGCCGGTGGATCCGGCCCGGGTGATGGCGATCGGCGACGCGATCCGCACCGACATCGCCGGCGCCCGCGGCTTCGGCATCGCCAGCCTGCTGGTGGCCCGCGGCATCCATGCCGAGGAGCTCGGCGTCTCGGCCGAGCACCACCGCCTCGGCGACGTCGCCGAGTGGCTCGGCCGCCAGGCGGTGCATCCGGACGCGGTGATCGAGCGGCTGGTCTGGTAGAGCACCGGCCCCGGCGGCCATGCTACAGAGCGGGGATGAGCGATCCCGTCCCCGCCGCCACCCATGCCCGCACGATCCTGGCGGCGCACGAGCATCGCCGGCAGATCGCGCCCCTGACCGGCTGGGATTCCGGCCTCGACCTCGCGGCTGCCTACCGGGTGGCCGAGGAGGTCAGGCGCCTGCGCGCGGCGCGGGGCGAAAAGCCGGTGGGCCGCAAGATCGGCTTCACCAACACGACCCTCTGGGAAACCTACGGCGTCCACGCGCCGATCTGGGGACATGTCTACGACACGACCCTGCACGACCACGCCGCCCTGACCGGCCCGGTCCCGCTCGCCGCCCTGGTCGAGCCGCGGATCGAGCCGGAGATCGTGTTCGGGCTTGCCCGGGTGCCGGAGCCTGGCATGGACGACGCGGCTCTGACCGGTTGCCTCGCCTGGGTCGCCCAGGGCTTCGAGATCGTGCAATCGCTGTTCCCCGGCTGGCGTTTCGCCGCCCCCGACACGGTGGCGGCCTTCGGTCTGCACGGCCTTTTGGTGCTCGGCGAGCGCGTCCGGATCGACCCGGACGCGGCGCGCAGCTGGATCGACGGGCTGGCGGGCTTTTCCGTCGAGCTTCTGCGCGACGGTGCGGTCGCCGACCGGGGCAGCGCCGGCAACGTGCTCGGGGGCGGCCCCCTGGCGGCGCTCCGGCACCTCGTCGATGTGCTGGCTAACGATCTTGGTAGCCCACCCCTCGCGGCCGGCGAGATCGTCTCGACCGGGACGCTGACCGACGCCCTGCCGGTCGCGCCCGGGCAGGTCTGGACCGCGCGTCTGTCCGGCCTGCCGCTGCCCGGCTTCGACCTCAGCTTGGCCTGACCGCACCGCCGCGCGTCTGTCCGGCACAAAGCCGCTGCGCATCCGCACGAAATCCGTCGCGCATGGCGCCGGATGCGGTATGGCGGGATCGGGCGGTCTCGTGCGGCACGGGATTCGCCCTGTGCCGTCCGTCATCGCCTCCGCCCCGGCTCCGCCGCGGCGTCGGGCTTTGGCGATAATTAGCCGACATGCCACATGCTGAGACATGCCTGGACGCGCACGGAGCCGCTACACGACCTACCTGGTGTCCATGACCCCGGAGCGATCCGGCCGTCGCGGCCGGTCGGGTCCCAAACCCGCTCCCGCGGTCTACGCGGTCATGAAGCCCAATGCCGAGGCGGCGATCGAGGCGGTCCGCGCCCTGGCCGAGGGGCCCATGGTGGTCGCTGTCGTAGGCAGCCTCTCCACCCGGGTCTCCAAGGGCCTGAAGCTGAAGCCTGGAGAGCCGCGTCTCGTCTGACGAGCCGGCCTCAATCCACCGCGAGCCGGTAGCCGACGCCCCGCACAGTCTGCAGGAAGACCGGGTTGGCGGGATCGACCTCGGTCTTGCGGCGCAGGCGGTTGATCTGCACGTCGACGGTGCGCTCCGCGGCGGCGCCCCCGGGGCCGGCGAGCTGCTCCCGCTCGACATTGGCGCCGCCGGCCGCGGCCAGGATGGTCAGGATCTCGCGCTCGCGCTCGGTGATGCGGATCAGCGCGTCGTCCCGGCGCAATTCGCCCCGGTCGATGCGGAACGCGAACGGCCCGAAGGTCACGGCCTCGGCCGCCGCCTCGCGCGGGCCGACGCTGCGCTTGATGATGTTGTTGAGCCGCAGGGTCAGCTCCCGGGGCTCGAACGGCTTGGGCAGGTAATCGTCGGCGCCGATCTCCAGGCCCATCACCCGGTCGTTCGGGTTGGAGCGGGCGGTGAGCATCAGGATCGGCACCCGGGAGGTCTCGCGGACGCTGCGGGCGTAGTCGAAGCCGTTCTCGCCGGGCATCATCACGTCGAGCACCATCGCGTCGAACACGACGCTCTGGGCCCGGGCCCGGGCCTCGGCGGCGCTGGCCGCCACGGTGACGCGAAACCCCTGGTCGGTCAGGTAGCGGGCGAGCAATTCGCGCAGGCGCCGGTCGTCGTCGACCACGAGGACGTGCGGCGCCGTGTCGGGCAGGTCGGCCCGGGGGGCGGCCGTCACGCGTCGCCACCCGCGCTGGATCCGCGCCGGGCCATCAGGCGCCGCACCGCCGCGCGATCCTCCGGCTCGATCATCGCCATCAGGAAATCCTCCGGGGAGCCCAGCGCGTCCGGGGCGGCGAGCGCCCGGGCGAGGCGGCGGGCCTGGACCCGGGTGAGGTCGGCGGCCAGCTCCGCACCGGACGGCGTGCAATACAGCAGGCGCTGGCGCCGGTCGCTCGGGCCGGTCTTCTGCGCGACGTAGCCCTGGCCGATCAGGTCCTTCAGCACCCGGTTGAGGCTCTGCTTGGTGATCCGCAGGATGTCGAGCAATTCCGCGATGGTCAGACCCGGATAGCGGTCGACGAAATGCAGCACCCGGTGATGCGCCCGGCCGAAGCCGTAGGCGGCCAGAATCCGGTCGGGATCGCCGACGAAATCCCGGTAGGCGAAGAACAGGAGCTCGATCAGGTCGTCGCTGCCGAGGCCATGCGCCGGAGCCGCCGCGACGCCGTCGGCCCGGCGGGGTGCGGGGTTCGGCGTGACAGGACTCGGCGTGACAGGACTCGCCGTGACAGGACTTGGCGTGGCGGGACCGGGCGCGGCAGTGAGCCCGGAGACGCCGAGGCCGTCGCGCTGTGCCGATGAGGTCACGGGGGGCAGGCCGTCACGTGGGGACCGTCCGGATGGCAAGAAGGTCAGTCCCGCTGACATGTCTCAGCGCCGCCCGGGAGCGTCAAGCCCGAGGACGCCCGCGCGCGAGACAGCCATGCCGGACCGATCCGGGGCTTGCCGGCCGCCGCTCCGGGTCCGATACCGGACCGGGCCGATACCGGGACCCGAGGGGAACAGCATGAGCGACGCCGACGCACGGGCCCGCCGGGTCTGGATCCGCGATCCGCTGGCCATCCTGGCGGAGGAGGCCGGGGGCGGCATCGTGGTTGCGGGCAGCCGGATCGTCGAGCGCGTCGCCGTCGGAGCCCAGCCGGCCGCCCCGGTGGACGAGACCTTCGACGCCTCGCGCCACGTGGTCATCCCGGGCCTCATCAACACCCATCACCACGCGTTCCAGACCCTGACGCGGGCGCACCCGATCGCGATCAACAAGCCGCTGTTTCCGTGGCTGAAGGCGCTCTACACGGTCTGGGGCCGGATCACCCCGGAGGCGTTCCGGCTCGCCAACCGGGTGGCCTATACCGAGCTGCTGCTGTCGGGCTGCACCACGGCGGGCGACCACCATTACCTGTTCCCGAAGGGGCTGGAGCAGTCGGTCGACATCCAGGTCGAGGAGGCGCGCAGCCTCGGGATCCGCGCCGCCATCACCCGCGGCTCGATGAGCCTGTCCGATCGCGAGGGCGGCCTGCCCCCCGAGACGTTGACGCAGGACGACGACACGATCCTGGCCGATTGTGAGCGGGTGCTGAACCTGTTCCACGACCCGGCTCCCGGGGCGATGGTGCAGGTCGGGCTGGCGCCCTGCTCGCCCTTCGCGGTGACGAAGCGGCTGATGCGCGAGAGCGCGGCGCTCGCCGACCGGCACGGCTGCCGCCTGCACACCCATCTCGGTGAGACGCTGGACGAGGACCAGTTCTGCCTGTCGATGTTCGGCTGCCGTCCGGTGGATTACCTCGAGGAGGTCGGCTGGATGAGCGACCGGGTCTGGCTCGCCCACGGCATCCATTTCAACGATGCCGAGGTCGCCCGGCTCGGCAAGGCCGGGGTCGGCGTCTGCCATTGCCCGACCTCGAACATGACCCTCGCGTCCGGCCATTGCCGCACCTGCGAGCTGGAGGCGGCGGGCTCCCCGGTGGGCCTCGGCGTCGACGGCTCGGCCTCCAACGACAGCTCGAACCTGATGGAGGGGGTGCGCCACGCGCTGATGCTGAACCGGCTCACCTACGGAGCCGAGACCGTGACCCATCTCGATGCGCTCCGCTGGGCCACCGAGGGCTCGGCCGCCTGCCTGGGCCGCTCCGATATCGGCCGGATCGAGCCGGGCCGCGAGGCCGACCTCGCCCTGTTCACCCTGGACGAGTTGCGCTTCTCCGGCGCCCACGATCCGCTGGCCGCCCTGGTCCTGTGCGGCGCGACCCGGGCCGACCGGGTGATGGTGGCGGGTCAATGGCGGGTGATCGACGGCCAGCCGCTCGGTGTCGATGCGGTCCGCCTGCGGGAGGACCATTCGCGGCTGGCGAAGGCGTTGTTCGGAGTGGGGTGAGGCTCGAAGGATCCGGATTCAAAAGGTCCGGGACCTTTTGCGGGTGCAGGGTGGAACCCTGCCCGGTCTCGGTGAGACTTGAAGGCTGCGGCCGAGGGACCAAACTTCATCACCCAGACCCTGGGCCAACCGGCAGGCTTCGAAGACGTGGCGGTGAAGTTTCCCCACACGCGCGACCTCGCTCAAGGCGCTGATCTCGACTGATGTTTCTGCTCGTCGCGAGACCTCGTGAGGGCCTTCTCAGTAAACCGAGCCAGCTCAGCTGAAAAAGTGTGATTTGAAGCGGTAACCCAGTCCTTCTGCCTGGAAGGGGCTACCGGATTCACACCTCGCCGAATGAGGCTCGGGTCCCCTCTCCCGTGCGGGAGAGGGGGCGCGTCGCGCCTACACGAACCGATGTGTGAACATCGTAGCCCGCAGAAAGGCGGCCCGAGCGCTCCGGCTCAGAACAACCCGTCGATCTGCCCGTCGGCATCCAGGCGGATCGTGTCGGCGGCCGGGACCCGGGGCAGGCCGGGCATGGTCATGATCTCCCCGCAGATCGCCACCACGAAGCCCGCGCCCGCCGAGAGGCGGACGTCGCGCACGCCGACGATGTGGCCCTCGGGGGCGCCCATCAGGCTCGGGTCGGTGGAGAACGAGTACTGGGTCTTGGCCATGCAGATCGGCAGGTGGCCGTAGCCGTCCTTCTCGAAGGTGGCGAGCTTGCCCGCGGCCTTGGTCTCGATCTGGATGTCGGCGGCGCCGTACAGCTTGGTGGCGATCGCCCGGATCTTGTCGGTGAGCGGCGCCTCGGTCTCGTAGGCGTAGCGGATCGGGGCGGGCTCGGCGGCGGCGAGCTGCACCACGGCCCGGGCGAGATCCTCGGCGCCGGCGCCGCCCTCGGCCCAGTGGCGGCAGGTGATCGCCTCGACGTCCAGCCGCTCGCGGCACAGCTCCTTGAGCCGGGCATGCTCGGCATCGGTGTCGGCGTAGAAGTGGTTGACCGCCACCACCACGGGCAGGCCGAAGCCGCGCAGGTTGGTCACGTGCCGGGCGAGGTTGGCGAACCCCTTCTCCAGGGCGCCGATATTCTCGCCGCCGAGGCTCTTCTTGTCGACGCCGCCATGCATCTTGAGAGCGCGGATCGTGGCCACCACCACGACCGCCGAGGGCGTCAGGCCGGCCTGCCGGCACTTGATGTCCAGGAACTTCTCCGCGCCGAGATCGGCGCCGAACCCGGCCTCGGTCACGGTGTAGTCGGCGAGCCGCAGGCCGGCCCGGGTCGCGATCACCGAGTTGCAGCCATGGGCGATGTTGGCGAAGGGGCCGCCATGGATCAGCGCCGGGTTGCCCTCCAGCGTCTGCACCAGGTTCGGCTGCAGGGCGTCCTTGAGCAGCACCGTCATGGCACCGGTGGCCTTCACGTCCTTCAGGGTGACGAGCTTGCGGTCGCGGGTCTCGGCGATGACGATCCGTCCGAGGCGCTCCTCCAGGTCGGCGAGGTCCTTGGCGAGGCAGAACACCGCCATCACCTCGGAGGCGACGGTGATGTCGAACCCGTCCTCCCGGGGGAAGCCGTTGGCGACGCCGCCGAGCGACTGGGTGATCTGGCGCAGGGCCCGGTCGTTCATGTCGACGACGCGGCGCCAATGGATGCGGCGCACGTCGATGTTGAGCTCGTTGGCCCAGTAGACATGGTTGTCGATCAGCGCGGCCGCGAGGCTGTGGGCCGAGGTGATGGCGTGGAAATCGCCGGTGAAGTGCAGGTTGATCTGCTCCATCGGCACGACCTGCGCCTTGCCGCCGCCGGCCGCCCCGCCCTTCATGCCGAAGCAGGGGCCGAGCGAGGGCTCGCGCAGGCAGATCATGGTCTTCTCGCCGATGCGGTTCAGCGCGTCGCCGAGGCCCACCGTGGTGGTGGTCTTGCCCTCGCCCGCCGGGGTCGGCGAGATCGCCGTCACCAGCACGAGCTTGCCGGGCGCCTTGCCCTCGAGCCCGGCGATGTAGCCGTGGTCGAGCTTGGCGATGTGCTTGCCGTAATTGTGCAGCGCCGCATCCGGGATGCCGAGCTTCTCGGCGACCTGCGCGATCGGCTTGAGCGTCGCCGCGCGGGCGATCTCGATATCTGAGGGCATGGGCGTTCCTCCCTGGCTCCGCGGGCACGGCGCCCGCCCACCCGTCGACTGTTATCGTACGGGGATCTTGCCTCACGATGACGTGTCGCGCCGGTCTCGCACGGGCGCGGACGCACGGCGAGGCCGCCCCGCGAGCAGCGGCAGCACTGTGCGTCAAACCGGACGGAAATGCCCGTCGATTTTTATGAGCCGGCCGACAAATTACTCTTGCCGCGCCGGAGAGGATGCGGCCCGGAGGGGTTTCAGCCCCCGGACTTCTTGGCCTTGTCGGCGGCGCCCGGCGCCTCGTGCGGCTGCGGCGCGCCCTTAGGCAGTTCCGGGTTCTCGGCGTTGTGCGGCACGGCGACCGGAGCCGGCGTGGTCTCGGCGGTGGCGGTGGGCTTCTCGGTGTCGGGCAGGCCGTCCTTGAGCTTCTCGTTGATCTGCGCGAGGTCGTCCGGCTCGGGGTTCAGGTCCTTGGCGTGCTGCCACTGGAACTTGCCCTCGAGGCGCCGGCCCGCCCGCCAATAGGCGTCGCCGAGGTGGTCGTTGATGGTCGGGTCGCCGGGCTTCAGCTCGACCGCCTTCTCCAGCTCGCGCACCGCATCGTCCCAGCGGCCGAGGCGGTAATAGGCCCAGCCCAAGCTGTCGACGATCATGCCGTCCCGGGGGCTGGCATCGGCGGCCTGCTGCAGCAGCTTGAACGCCTCGTCGATGTTGATCTTCTGGTCGACCCAGGAATAGCCGAGGTAGTTCATCACCTGCGCCTTGGCGGCCGGCTGGCTCGCCGGCACCAGGGACAGGGCCTTCTTCAGGTCGGCCTCGGCCTTGGGCCATTGCTTGGCGCGCTCGTAGGCGGTGCCGCGGAAGTAGAAGGTCGTCCAGTAATTCGACAGCGGCCGGTCGCCGATCAGCGCGATGGCGCGGGAATAGGTGGCGGCCGCCTCCTCGTACTTCTTGCGCGCCCGCTGGACGTTCCCCAGCGCGGTGATCACGTCGATGTCGTCGGGATGCGCCTTCATGGCGGCGTCGAGATGGGCGAGCGCCTCGTCGCCCTTGCCCATCTGCTCGAGGTTGAGGCCGATCTGGATGTCGGCGTTGAGCTTGAGCGGCGAGGTCGCGGGGATCTGCGCGTAGGCCTCGTTGGCCCGCTCGGTCTGCTTCATCCGGTCGAGGGTGTCGGCGAGCGTCAGCCGGGCGAGGGCGTGGTCCGGGGCGAGGTAGAGCGCCAGCCGCAGGTAGATCACCGCGGGCAGCTCGTCGCCCTGCGTCGAGCCCGCCGAGCCGAGCCCGTACAGCACCTCGGCGGCGCCCTCCTGGGCGGTGCCGATCAGCCGGGTCAGGGGCTTGCCGTCCTTCAGCTTGTCCAGGGCGTCGCGCACCAGCGGGTGGCGCGGCGAGAGCTGGTCGAAGTCGGAATAGGCCTGGATCGCCAGGTCGGTGCGGCCGAGGCTGGCCTCGAGCCGGGCATAGGCGTCGACGATGCGCAGGGTGTTGCGGTCGGCCTCGTAGGCGGCCTTGAGGCGGCGCTCGGCCTCGGCGTTGTCGCCGATCACCGAGGCGATCAGGCCGGCATGGTAGTCGCGGAAGGTGTTGTAGTAGCGCTCGCCCCGGAGCTTGTTGACCGTCTCCAGCGCCTTCTTGCCGTCGCCCGCGCCGGCATAGGACCAGGCGGTCAGCAGGGTCGCGGTCAGGTCGGTGGCCGCACCGCGGCCGCTGCGGGAAAAATTCTGGCGGGCGGCGGCCCACTGGCCGGCCTTGATCTGGCGCACCCCGAGGGAGAGGTTGGCGAGCCCGTTGGTGGGATCGCGCGCGATCAGCTTCTCGGCGGCCCGGAACGCATCCGGCAGGGCGCCGTCGGCCAAGAGCGAGATGAAGGCGCGCTCGACCAGCTCGGCATTGCGCGGATCGGCCTTGACCGCCTCCCGGTAGAAGGTCGCCGCCGCCGCCGTGTCCCGGGACGCGCCCGCGATGTAGGCGGACAGGAAGTTGCCCTCCAGGGATTCCGCGGGCTCGTAATCCAGCACCGGGCTCGATTCCCGCGGCTGTGCGGCAAGCACGGTCTGCGGCAGACCGGCGGCGAGCAGCAGGGCGAGCGCCGAGACGCTCCGGCGGGCGCGTGTTGTCATCATGAACCGGTCGCGGCTCCTGGGCGCCGGCCAGCCAAGGGGCCGGGCGCGAGAATGGCGGGTTATCCCCGTGAAAAACGCCGGGGACACTGAACCCATCCCGCCAGCCCCGCAAGGCGAAAGGATGGCGCCGCGCCCTCCCGGCCCGACGCCCTCACATATTCGGATAGTTCGGCCCGCCCGGCCCCTCCGGGGTCACCCAATCGATGTTCTGGTTCGGGTCCTTGATATCGCAGGTCTTGCAGTGGACGCAGTTCTGCGCGTTGATCTGGTAGCGCACGCCGTCGCTGGCGGCGGCGTCCTCCACCCATTCGTAGACACCGGCCGGGCAGTAGCGGGCCGAGGGGCCGCCGTAGACGTCGTGCTCGGAGCGCTTCTGGAGCTCCATGTCGCGGACCTTGAGGTGCGGCGGCTGGTCCTCCTCGTGGTTGGTGTTCGAGAGATAGACCGAGGAGAGCCGGTCGAAGGTCAGCTTGCCGTCGGGCTTCGGGTAGGTGATCGGCGTCACCTCCGAGAGCGGCTTGAGGCAGGCATGGTCCGGCTTGCCGTGCTTGAGCGTGCCGAACGGCGAGGCGCCGAGCAGGCTGGTGGCCCACATGTCGACCCCGCCGAGGCCGACGCCCACCAGGGTGCCGTAGCGCGACCAGAGCGGCTTGACGTTGCGCACGGCCTTGAGGTCCTGCCCGATCGGGCTGTCGCGCCAGCCGGCCTCGTAGGCGGTGAGCTCGTCGCCGGCCCGGCCGGCCTTCAGGGCGTCCGCGATGGCGTCGGCCGCCTGCATCCCGGACAGGATCGCGTTGTGCGAGCCCTTGATCCGCGGCACGTTGACGAAGCCGGCCGAGCAGCCGACCAGGCAGCCGCCCGGGAAGACGAGCTTGGGCACCGATTGCCAGCCGCCCTCCATGATGGCGCGCGCCCCGTAGCCGATCCGCTTGGCGCCCACGAAGGTCTCGGCGATCATCGGGTGGGTCTTGAACCGCTGGAACTCCTCGAACGGCGACAGGGTCGGGTTCTCGTAGTTCAGGTGCGTGACGAAGCCGACCGAGAGCAGGTTGTCGTCGAAATGGTAGAGCCAGGAGCCGCCGCCGGCCTTGTTGGGCAGGGGCCAGCCCATCGTGTGGCGCACCAGCCCCGGCTCGAAGGTGGAATCCGGCAGCTGCCAGAGCTCCTTCACGCCGAGCCCGTATTTCTGGTGGTCGCTGTGCCGGTTGAGGGCAAAGCGCTGGACCAGCCCCTTGGTCAGGTTGCCCCGGGCGCCCTCGCCGAACACCGTATACTTGCCGCGCAGCTCCATGCCGCGGGTGTAGTCGTCGCGCGGCTCGCCCGACCTGCCGATCCCGAGATCGCCCGTGGCGATGCCCGCCACCGCGCCGGACTCGTCGAACAGCACCTCGGAGGCCGGGAAGCCCGGATAGATCTCGACGCCGAGCGCCTCGGCCTGGACGCCCAGATACTTGCAGGTGTTCGACAGCGAGCCGACGAAATTGCCGTGGTTCGACATGAGCTTGGGGAAGAACACGTTCGGCAGGGTGATGCCGCTGTTCTTGGTGAGCATCATGAACTCGTCGCGCTGGACCTCGGTCTTCAGCGGCCGCTCCGGATCGGTGCGCCAGTCCGGCAGCAGCCGGTCGAGGCCGATCGGGTCGATCACCGCGCCCGACAGGATATGGGCGCCGACCTCCGAGCCCTTCTCGACCACGACGACGGAGATTTCCTCGCCGATCTCGGCGGCGCGCTGCTTCAGGCGGATCGCGGTGGCGAGCCCGGCCGGGCCGGCGCCGACCACGACCACGTCGAAATCCATGCTTTCGCGTTCGGGCAGCGCCATCGTCGAGCCTCCTGTTTTCTTGTCGATTGGCCCGATCCGTTGCCGGATCGGCATTGCGTGCTGCCGTCTCAAGCGATTCCAGACTGGAAAGGCAAGCTGCCGGAGCCCGGACTTGAGCGAAAGCTCCCCTATGCCGCATGGGTGGGGAATGCGGACGGGTTCGGGGCGACTCAGCGGTAACGGGCATGCGCGGCACGGCGTCCGGGGCCGCGCCGTTCGGTCACGCAAGTCCTTGCCGTCGAGCGGGTTTCAAGAGTTGTCCACAGGCATCGAGCGCCCCACATGCTGATCAGCATGCCGAGCCCCAACGACGCGCAAGCCGACCTCATCGCCTATCTCGACTTCCACGTGGAGGCCGGCGCGGACGCGGCCCTCGACGAGCAGCCGCACGACCGGTTCGGCGAGGCCGACACGCCGGCCCCGACCCTGCGGGCGCCCCGGCGCCAAGCCGCAGCGCCCCGGCCCGTTGCCCAGTCCAATTCCCTCGTGCCGCCCCCGGGCTCGCCCCCGCCGGCAGCCCCGGCCCGGACCTTCGGGCGCGCGGCGAGCGCCCAGCCGGACGAGGCGGCGAGCGATGCGCGAGCCCGGGCGCGCGAGGCCAAGAGCCTCGCCGAGCTGGAAAAGATCCTGGCGGATTTCGACGCCTGCCCGCTGCGCTTCACCGCCAAGAACTTGGTCTTCGCCGACGGCAACCCCGAGGCGCGGGTGATGTTCTTGGGCGAGGCGCCGGGGGCCGACGAGGACCGGATCGGCAAGCCGTTCATGGGCCGGTCGGGCCAGCTCCTCGACAAGATGATGGCGGCGATCGGCCTCGACCGGACCAGCGCCTATATCGGCAACATCGTGCCCTGGCGGCCTCCGGGCAACCGCAACCCGACCCCCCAGGAGGTGGCGGTGTGCCGACCTTTCGTGGAACGCCAGATCGAGCTGGTCGACCCGGAGGTGATCGTCTGCCTCGGTGCACCGGCGACCCAGACCCTGACCGGCACCAAGGACGGCATCCTGCGCACCCGCGGCCGGCTGTTCCCCTACAAGCTGCCGACCCGCGAGGCGAAGCTGCTCGCCACGCTCCACCCGGCCTTCCTGCTGCGCCAGCCGGTGCAGAAGCGCCTGGCCTGGCGGGATTTCCGGGCCCTGCGCGCCTTGCTCGACGGAAAAGCTTGACCATGGCCGCGGAACCGGGCGTTCCCTCCCGTCATTAGAGCTTCGTCCCGAACGGTGTCTGCCGGCTTTCGGACATAGGCGATGCACAGGTAGGAACCGTGCCCTGCCGGAACCGGTGGGCGCGGCATCAGGACGGGACCATGCGCTGGGACGATCTACGCAGCTCCGACAACGTCGAAGACCGCCGCGGCGAGGGTGGCGGCGGTGGCATGGGCTTCCCGGGCGGCGGCGCCGGCGGTCTCGGGATCGGCACCATCGTGGTGCTGATGATCATCGGCTACTTCACCGGCATCAACCCGGCGATCCTGATCGGGGGCGCGCAGCAGATCGGCGGACGCGGCCATCAGGAACAGCAGGCCGACCCGCAGACGCAGGCCAGGCGTCGCCAGGCGCCCACGGATGAGAGCGGGCGGTTCGCCTCGAAGATCCTGGGCAACACCGAGGACGTGTGGAGTCAGATCCTGCCGCAGCAGACCGGCAAGCAATACACCCCGACGACCCTGGTGCTCTACACCGGCGGCACCCGCTCGGGCTGCGGCTCGGCCCAGGCCGCCATGGGGCCGTTCTACTGCCCGCTCGACAAGAAAGTTTATCTCGACACCGGCTTCTTCAAGGAGATGGCGATCAAGTTCGGCGTGAAGGGTGACTTCGCCTACGCCTACGTCATCGCCCACGAAGTCGGCCACCACGTCCAGGACGTGCTCGGGATCCTCGGCAAGGTCCAGGCTCGCCAGCAGCAGGCCTCCAGCAAGGCCGAGGCGAACGCCCTGTCGGTGCGGATCGAGCTGATGGCCGATTGCCTCGCCGGCGTCTGGGCCAAGAACTCCAACGATAAGTACGCCGAGCTCGAGCAGGGCGATATCGACGAGGCCCTGAACGCGGCCGCCCAGATCGGCGACGATTCGCTCCAGAAGCGCTCGCAGGGCTACGTGGTGCCGGATTCCTTCACCCACGGTTCCTCGGCGCAGCGCCAGCGCTGGTTCAGTGCCGGCTTCAAGAGTGGCCAGACCAAGGCCTGCGACACGTTCCGGACGGCGAACAACTGAGACGGAACCGGCCGGTGGTCCATCCGTCATTGCGAGCGTAGCGAAGCAACCTAGGGATCCGCGATGATCTGAGGGCCCGCGCTACACTGGGTTGCTTCGCTACGCTCGCAATGACGCTGCGAGCTGAACAGTCCCTCAGCGCTCGCTCAGCCGCTTCGCGTTGGCCTGGACCTTCCGGCGGTAACTGCGGATCACCTTGCTGTTGGAGGCGCCGGAGGCGACCATCAGGGCCGCTTCGCTCGCCGCCATGATCTTCTCCGTGACCATGCGCTGCGCCTCGAGCTGCGCGGCCGGGCCGCCCACCGCGAACATCGCCATGCGCTGGGCGATCACCCCCTGCGCTTCCAGCCCCAGCATGGCCATGTCCAGGCTCGTCTTCCACCAACCGAACAGCATCGTGTTCCTCGTCTCAAGGGCCGCGGCCCGAAAGGTGTTTGCCGGCTTCTAGGGAAGGATGATGCCCAACCGAAGGCGTCGCACCGGGCAACGGCCCAGCCGGCGCTCGGCTCCCGATACCGGAGCTGCGTTGCATGAAGCAGCCGAAAGCCCGCGATCCCGGCTCCGTCTTTGCGCCGTCTCGATCCATGCCGTAAGCGGCCCGGAGCGATCTCCCCCGGGACACAGTCACCAGCCTTCATGATACGCCTGGACAAAATCACCAAGCAGAACGGGCGGCAGCTCGTCTTCATCGAGGCCTCGGCCGCCCTCCAGCGGGGCGAGAAGGTCGGGCTCGTGGGGCCCAACGGGGCCGGCAAGACCACCCTGTTCCGGATGATCATCGGCCAGGAGCAGCCCGACGAGGGCCAGGTCTCCGCCGACCGGGGCATCACCATCGGGTATTTCAGCCAGGATGTCGGCGAGATGTCCGGCCGCAGCGTGGTCACCGAGGTGATGGACGGCGCCGGCCCGGTGAGCGCGGTGGCCGCGGAGCTCGCCGAGCTCGGCGCGGCGCTGGCCGACCCGGACCGCGCCGACGAGATGGATGCCCTGGTCGAGCGCTACGGCGAGGTCCAGGCCCGGTTCGAGGAGCTCGACGGCTATGCCCTGGAAGGCCGGGCCCGCGAGGTGCTGGACGGCCTCAGCTTCAGCCAGGAGATGATGGAGGGCGATGTCGGCGCCCTCTCGGGGGGCTGGAAGATGCGCGTGGCGCTCGCCCGCATCCTCCTGATGCGCCCGGACGTGATGCTGCTGGACGAGCCCTCGAACCACCTCGACATCGAGAGCCTGATCTGGCTCGAATCGTTCCTGAAGGCCTATGACGGCGCCCTGCTCATGACCTCGCACGACCGCGAGTTCATGAACCGCATCGTCACCAAGGTGATCGAGATCGACGGTGGCGCGCTCACCACCTTCTCGGGCGATTACGCCTTCTACGAGGGCCAGCGGAAGCTGAACGAGGCCCAGCAGCAGGCGCAGTTCGAGCGCCAGCAGGCGATGCTCGCCAAGGAGATCGCCTTCATCGAGCGGTTCAAGGCCCGGGCCTCCCACGCCGCCCAGGTGCAGAGCCGGGTGAAGAAGCTCGACAAGATCGAGCGCGTCGAGCCGCCCCGGCGGCGGCAATCCGTGGCCTTCGAGTTCCAGCCGGCGCCGCGCTCGGGCGACGACGTCGTGATGCTCAAGGGCGTGCACAAGCGCTACGGCAGCCGCACGATCTACGAGGGGCTCGACTTCTCGGTGCGCCGCAAGGAGCGCTGGTGCGTGATGGGCATCAACGGCGCCGGCAAGTCGACGCTCCTGAAGCTCGTCACCGGCACCACCGAGCCGGATGACGGCTCGGTCACGGTCGGCGGCAGCGTCAAGCTCGGCTACTTCGCCCAGCACGCCATGGACCTGCTCGACGGCGACCGCACCGTGTTCCAGACCCTGGAGGAGGCGTTCCCGCAGGCGGGCCAGGGTTCGCTCCGGGCGCTGGCCGGCTGCTTCGGCTTCTCGGGCGACGACGTCGAGAAGCGCTGCCGGGTGCTCTCGGGCGGCGAGAAGGCCCGGCTGGTGATGGCCCTGATGCTCTACGACCCGCCGAACTTCTTGGTGCTCGACGAGCCGACCAACCACCTCGACATGGGCACCAAGGAGATGCTGATCGCGGCGCTCGGCGCCTACGAGGGCACGATGCTGTTCGTCTCGCACGACCGGCACTTCCTGGCGGCCCTGTCCAACCGGGTGCTGGAGGTGACCCCGGAGGGCATCCACCAGTATGGCGGCGGCTACACCGAATACGTGGCCCGCACCGGCCAGGAGGCGCCGGGGCTGCGCAGCTGAGGGCCTTCGGGCGCGACCTTAAGGCCTCACGCCGGCGCAGGATCCGACGCTAAGCTGGCGTGGATTGGGCCGGGGCAAAGACGCCGTGCGACGCCTGCTGAAGTTCCTGCACACGATGGGCGCCGCCGGCGTGTTGGGCGCGATGGCGTCCCTGGTCGTGATGCTGGCCCTCGCCCCGGCGCCGGCCGCCCTCCCCGGCTACGCCGCGATCCGGGGCGCCATGGGGGCCGTCGCCACCTGGGTGTTCCTGCCGTCGCTCGCCGTGACCCTGCTGTCGGGGCTGCTGGCGATGGCGCTCAACCGCGGCTACCTCAACGCCGGCTGGGCATGGGTGAAGCTCGCCACCGGCGTCCTGATGTTCGAGGGCGGCCTGGTCTACGTGCAGGGCCCGATGAAGCGCGAGGCCGAGCAGAGCGCCCGGGCATTGGCCGGTCTCCTCGATCCCACCGCCTTGGCGGCCTCGCTCGAGGGTGAGCGCGGGACACTCTGGGTGCTGCTCGCAGTGGCCACCGCGAACGTCGTGCTTGGGATTTGGCGCCCGCGAATCCTGCGGATCCCGCAATAGAGCCAGGTCGGAGAGGACCGGCGACGCCTGCTCCTTCAGCTTGAGGTCCGAAACCGGCAGGGCTCCAGATCTCCCCCTCTCCTGAGGCGTCGGGCGCTCGAAGACCGTTCGGGCTCGGAGAAGGTTTTCGGGGATCGCACGGTGGGCCGGAGGCCTCCTGCAAGGCCGCTGACGCGGCACCTCAGGGTCAGGGAGTTGGGTGGGAGAGACCGTTCTTCTCCTCGCAGGAGCATGCGGGGACGAACGGACTTCCGGAAAAATATGCCGGCTATGGAAATTACTTTCCGATGCAAAATCCCGAGAACAGCCGGTCCAGGACGTCCTCGACACCGACATGACCGGCGACCTCGCCGAGGGACCGGACGGCGAGCCGCAGGTCCTCGGCGGCGAGCTCGGGCAGGGCCCCCTCCCCTGCGAGCAACCGGTCGAGATGCCTGACGCAGCCTTCGAGCGCCGCCCGGTGGCGGGCTCGGGTCACCAGCGCGTCGCCGGTTCCGAGCCCCGCCTGAGCCTCGGCCTGGATTGCGTCGAGCAAGGCCTCCAAGCCGGCGCCGGTCCGTGCCGAGACGGCGATCGCCCCCGCGGGCGACGGCTCTAATGAGCCGGCAAATAGATCGGCCTTGGTGTGCACGGTCAGCGTTCGAATTGCGGACGCGCCAAGATCCGGCGTGGTCCCGTGCGGCGGGACGACGGCCAGGATCAGATCGGCCGCGTCGATCCGGGCGCGGCTGCGGCGGATGCCTTCCGCCTCCACCGGCTCGGCGGTGTCGCGCAGTCCCGCGGTATCGACGAGGAATACCGGGAGGCCGCCGAGATCCAGGCGCACCTCAATCGCGTCCCGAGTGGTCCCGGGCATATCGGACACGATCGCCACGTCCCGCCGGCTGAGGGCATTGAGCAGGGTGGACTTTCCGGCATTCGGCTCGCCGGCCAGGACGACGAAAAAACCTTCGCGCAGGCGCTCGCCCCGACGGCCATCCTGCAGGGCTTTTGCAATGTCCTGGCGCAGGGCGTCGGCACGGCCGAACAGGGCGGCGTCGAGGCGGGCATCGTCGACATCGCCCTCATCGGCGAAATCGAGGGCGGCTTCGGCTGCGGCGAGGCAGTCGATCGCTTCCTCCCGCCACGCCGCGACCTGGCGGCTGAGCGCGCCGTCGAGCTGGCGCAGGGCCTGGCGGCGTTGTCCCTCGGTTTCGGCGTCGATCAGGTCGGCGACCGCCTCGGCCTCGGCCAGGTCCATTCGGCCGTTGAGCACCGCGCGGCGGGTGAAGGCGCCTGGCCCGGCGGCCCGGCATCCGGGCATCCGGGCCAGGGTGGTGAGGACGCCCATCCGCACCGCCGTGCCGCCATGCAGGTGCAACTCGGCCATGTCCTCGCCGCTATAGGTGTCGGGCCCCGGGAACCACGCGACCAGCGCCCGGTCGA
Source organism: Methylobacterium sp. GXF4 (assembly GCF_000272495.1). NCBI lineage: Bacteria > Pseudomonadati > Pseudomonadota > Alphaproteobacteria > Hyphomicrobiales > Methylobacteriaceae > Methylobacterium > Methylobacterium sp. GXF4. The sequence continues at coordinate 31,269 of NZ_AKFK01000059.1, forward strand.
GCTCGGTGCCGTCCGCGGGATCGCGCAAGGTCCGCAATGACAGGCGCCGGGGCGGCGGGAGCGTGCCGCCCAGGGCGACCAGCACGTGCCCCGCCGCCGGGCCGCTCACACGGATCACCGAGACGGCGGCGCGGCCGAAGCCGCTGGCTGGGGCGAAGAGGGTTTCCGTCGCGATCATGGCGTTGGCAGATGTCGGCATCCGCATGGATCCGGAGGGCGCGTTTCACGTGAAACACAGCGTCCCGCCCCTGTAACGATTTCGGCGCGGCCACTCCATCCGCGGTCACGGAATGGCCAAGCTCGGCCATCACCCCAAGCGGCGATGCCCTCAGAAGATCGAATCACGCCATGACGTCCTGGACCCGCCGCGCCGCCTGCCTCGGCGCCCTCACGGCGCCGCTGATCCTGCGACGCGGACATGCGCAGGCCGAGGCAATCGAATCTGCACTCGCGGCGATCGAGAAGCGGCTCGGCGGACGCCTCGGTGTCTCGGCCGGAACGCAGGAGCGCGTCTTCCTGCGCCATCGTGCGGATGAGCTGTTCCCGATGTGCAGCACCTTCAAGGTCCTGGCCGCGGCTTGCGTGCTGGCACGGGTCGATGCGGGCACTGAATCCCTCGACAGGCTCGTCACCTACGGGAACGACGTTCTTCTGAGCTACGCGCCGGTGATCCGGAAGGGCCTGGAGGCCGGCGGCGGCACCGGGCACATGACCGTCGCGGATCTCTGCGCCGCCGCGCTCGAATGGAGCGACAACAGCGCCGCCAACCTGCTGCTGACGGCGCTGGGCGGCCCGCAGGCGCTGACCCTCTGGTTGCGCGGCATCGGCGATACGGTGACCCGCCTCGACCGCAATGAGCCCACCCTGAACACCGCCCTGCAAGGCGACCCGCGCGACACAACCAGCCCGGAGGCGATGCGCGCCACGCTCGCGCGCCTGCTCCTCGGACCGAGCCTGTCGGCGGCCGCGCGCGCGCGGCTGGAAGCCTGGATGGTCGCGTCCCAGACCGGGTTCAAGCGCCTGCGGGCCGGGCTGCCGCCGGATTGGACCGCTGGCGACAAGACCGGCACCGGCGATCACGGCACGGTCAACGACGTCGCGATCCTGCGGCCGCCGGGGCGTGCGCCGATCCTCGCCTGCGTGTACGTCACCGGGGCCCAGGCCCCGACGGAGGTCGTCGAGGCGGCCCATGCGGAGATCGGCCGCCTCGTCGCCGCCCGGGCCGGCGCCGCGTGAGCCGAGACCGAGATGGCGAAGACGCCCGCTAAGACGACCCGAGCGACCCAGGCCCTGGACAGGCTTGGTCTTCGCTACAGCCTGCACGCCTACGATTACGATCCCGAGGCGCCGCGCATCGGCCTTCAGGCCGCGGAGGCGCTGGGTGTCGAGCCCGGCAGGGTCCTGAAGACCCTGATGGCGGCGGTGGACGGAAAGACGGTCTGCCTGCTGGTGGCCTCCGACAAGGAGGTGTCGATGAAGCGGGTGGCGGCAGCCTTTTCCGGCAAGACGGCCGCGATGCTCAAACCCGCGGATGCCGAACGCCTCACCGGCTACCATGTCGGCGGCATCAGTCCGCTCGGACAGAAGCGGGTCTTTCCGACCGCGATCGATGCCGGCTCGCTGTCGAACCCGGTCGCCGAGATCCACATCAATGGTGGCGGGCGCGGCCTGCAGATCCGCCTGACCGAGGGGGATCTGGTGACCGCGCTGTCGGCTCTGGTGGTGGCGCTGGTCTAGGAACGCCGCCCGCGTAAGCCCCTGTTTACCCTGCTCCCGCACCCTGGGCCGGTATCGGGGACGGGTTCGGCATGCAGGCGACGGTGCGGCACGGGATCGGGACGGCGCTCGGCCTCGCTCTGCTGGTCGCCGGGCCTGGCGCCCGCGGGGCGGATCTCGATGGGCCCGGCGGCTACGAAGCCATCACCCGCAGCGGCCCACGCTTCTTCCCGCGCAACGACGGGATCGAGCGCCGGCCCGTCTACGCCATCCGCAGCCGGGCCGTCCCGGTGGGCTGCACGCCCCGTCGCGTGCCGGTGCCGACCAACGCGCCGGACGATCCGAGTTACGTCGGCTCGGAATACGGCCTGTCGCATCCGAGCTATTACGGCTTCACGCCGCCGCTCGGCGTAGACGACCCGTTCGGCCGGTCGCTCCTGCCCTACTGCCCCTGAACCGGCCCAGGCGGCTTTCGCGCCCGCGGATCATGCTCTAGATCGGCGCCCCGCCGCGGAGCCTGACCCGTGTCCGAATCGATCCCCCAGCGTTTCAGCGATCTCGCCTCCCTGCGCCGGAGCGTGGCCGATTGGCGGCGTGCCGGCGAGCGGGTCGTCCTGGTGCCGACCATGGGGGCGCTGCACGAGGGGCATCTCGCCCTTGTGGCCGAGGGCCGGCGGATCGGCCGGCGGGTCGTCGCGAGCATCTTCGTCAACCCGACCCAGTTCGGCCCGAACGAGGATTTCTCGCGCTACCCGCGCGATCTCGAGGCCGACCTGGCACTGCTTGGCCGGGCCGGCGCCGACGCCGCCTGGACGCCCGCCGTGGAGACCATGTACCCGCCGGGCTTCAGCACCCGGATCGATGTCGCGGGCCTGACCGAGGGGCTGTGCGGCCCGTTCCGGCCCGGGCATTTCTCCGGGGTCGCCACGGTGGTGACCAAGCTGCTGAACCAGGTCGGGCCCGACACCGCCCTGTTCGGCGAGAAGGATTTCCAGCAGCTTCGGGTGATCCAGCAGGCGGTGGCCGATCTGGACCTCCCGGTGGAGATCCAGGGTGTGCCGACGGTGCGTGAAGCGGACGGCCTCGCCCTGTCGTCGCGCAACCGCTACCTCTCGCCCGAGGAGCGGACGGTGGCGCCGAGACTCCACGCGGTGCTGGCCGAGATCGCCGCCACGGCCCGAGACGGCACCCCGGTCGCGGCGCCGATCGCCCAGGGTCGCGCCGCCTTGGAGGCCGCGGGCTTCCAGGTGCAGTATCTCGCGGTCTGCGACGCCCGGACCCTGGCACCGGTCGAGCGGGTGGACGGACCCGCCCGGGTTCTCGTCGCCGCGTTCCTCAGCCGGACCCGGCTGATCGACAACGTGGCGGTCTGAAGGGCCGCTCGACCGGTCGTTCCGACCCCCCATCCTGAGGCTCCCTGCGCTCGCATCTCAGGATCGGGGGGAGTCCGGATCGCATCGATCTGACCCCTCGCCGGACCGGCTGCATCGGCAAAGAACCCCCGGCTTCAGAGGGTCGTCGACCTTGTGCGGGTGCCGGGCGGAGCCCTGCAATCCCATCGCCCCGCCGAACCCCGTTGCGTCAGCATCCGGATCGCGCTCATCTGGACCGATCACGCGGCCCCGGTCATCGTGACGTCAATGCCCGCCGCGCCGAGACCCGCCGATGCCGACCCCCTCGCCCGACGTGAGCGACATCGACCGGATCCGCGCCCGCTTGGCCGCCAGCCCGCGCCCGGCCGATCTCGCGGCCCGTCGCGCCCGCGTGGATGCGCTCGGGGCGAACGACCCGCTGCCCGACGATGTCCATGTCCAGCCCACGAAGATACGCGCCCTGCCCGCGGAATGGACCGCCACGCCGGGGGCGGATCGGGACCGGGTGATCCTGTTCCTGCACGGGGGCGGCTACGTCTCCGGGTCGCTGGCGAGCCATCGCCACGTCGTGGCCCAGGCCGGCCGGGAGGCCGGAACGCGCACCCTCGCCCTCGCCTATCGACTTGCGCCCGAGCACCCGTTCCCGGCGGCGATCGGTGATGCCCTGGCCGGCTACCGGTTCCTGCTCGAATCGGGGTTCACGCCCGAGCGCATCGCGCTGGCCGGCGAGAGCGCGGGCGGCGGCCTCGCCGTGGCGGCCATCCTGTCGCTGCGGGAGCGGGGCCTGCCGCTGCCCGGCTGCCTGTGGCTCAGCTCGCCCTGGACCGATCTCGCGCTCACCGGTGGCAGCCTGGACGCCAAGGCGTCGGTCGATCCGCTGATCAGCCGGGCCTACCTCGCCGAGCTGGCGAGCGCCTACCTCAACGGCACCGACCCGCGCGACCCGCTGGTCTCGCCGATCTACGCGGACCTCGCCGGCCTGCCTCCGACGCTGATCCAGGTCGGCTCCGCGGAGACCTTGCTCGACGACGCCTTGCGGCTCGCCGGCGTCGCGGCGGCGGCGGACGTGGCCGTCACGCTGCAGGTCTGGCCGCACATGATCCACGCCTGGCACCTGTTCTACCCGGAGGTGGCGGCCGGGCGGCGGTCGCTGGCGAGCGCGGGGCGCTACATCCGGGCGCAGCTGGACGGGGCGGCCCGGGACTGAGGCGCCGTGTCCGCCGGGCCACGGGCTCGCTGATTCGCGCATTCCCTGCCCGATGTGATTGGCGCGCGCCCGTCAACCTGCTCTGTGCCCGGTGATGGGAATGCGCCGCGCCCCTGCCCTCCTGCTCCTATCGCTGGCGGCTGCCTCGCCCGCCGACGCGGCCGATGACGCGATCGAGGGCATGGCCGGCCCGTATGGCGAGCGCCTGCGCTACGACCCGAAGGGCCTGACGCTCAGCTTCCCCGAGCCGGAGGTGAAGCTCCAGATCGGCGGCCGCCTGCACATCGATGCCGGCGCGGCGCGCTTCAGCCGGCCCGGCCTGGGCGCGACCTTCCCCGACACCGTGGCGGTGCGGCGCTCCTGGATCGAGCCGACGCTCACCATCGGGAAGGATTGGGTCGTCGCCTTCCAGTACGATTTCAGCGACCCGATCCTGCCGATCAACGACGCCTTCGTCGCCTGGAAGGGGCTGCCGGACACGATCCTGACACTCGGCAACATGAAGGTGCCGTTCAGCCTCGAATGGCTGCAGAGCAACAACGACACGCTGTTCGCCGAGCGCTCCCTGGCCAACGCCTTCGTGCCGGACCGGCGCTTCGGCTTCGCGATCGGGCATCACGGGCAGGCCTGGACGGCCGTCGCGAGCGTGTTCGGCGACGCAGCCAGCAACGGCATCACCGGCGACGGGGTGGCGGCTGCGGGCCGTGCCACGGTGGCGCCGATCCTGGAGGAACGCGAGACCCTGCATCTCGGGGTGGCCGGCATCGTCCAGAGCCGCGCCCGGGGCGATGGCGCGTTCAACTTCTCCACCCCGGCCGAGGCATTCCTGTTCGCCCGGCCCTTCGTCGATACCGGTGACCTGCCGGACGCGGCGCGCGTGTCGCGGATCGGCGCGGAGTTCGCCTATCGCAACGGCCCGATCCTGCTGCAGGCGGAGTATATCCACGCCGCCATCGATCGGTTCGCCGGGCCGGGCGGCGCCCTTCCGAGCCTCGGGTTCCAGGGCGGCTATGTCGAGGCCGGCTGGGTGCTGAACGGCGTGGGCCGGGCTTACGCGCTGGTCCCGAAGGGCGGCACGACCTACGCGACGTTCAAGGGCATCCAGCCGCGCGACGACCAGCGGATCTCCCGGGGCGGGATCGGCGTCTTCGAGCTGTCCGCCCGTTACAGTGCCATCGAGCTGAACGCCCGGGGCTTTCGCGGCGGCGCCGAGCGGGACGTGACCCTGGGCCTGAGCTGGTACCCGGAGCCGAACCTGCGCCTGATCGCGAACGTCATCCACGGTCGCGTGCAGCCGGGTGCGGCCCAGTCCGACGCGCTGGGGACCGCGCCCTTCTCGGTCGACACGATCCTGGGGCGTCTGCAGATCTACTGGTGACGGGCGGCGCTCAGACCGCCCGGCGCAGGACCGAGCGGAACGGCCGCCGCTCCGGCTCCGGCTCCACCGGCGGGGGCGGCGGGGCCTCGGGCGGTGCGGCCAGGACCTCGGCGCGCACGGGCCGCGGCGCCGCGAAGGCAGCCCCCTGGCCGTACGGGATGTCGAGGTCGATCAGGTCCGGCACGTCCGCCTCGTCGGTGACGCCGGTCGCGACCAGGCGGATGCCGGCCCGGGCCAAAGCCGGGGCGAGATCCTCGATCGCGATGTCCGACAGGAGCCGCCGGTCCGCCCCCGGACGCAGCAGCATGTCGGCGGGCACCTTGACCTGGCCGACCCCGAGCCCGGCGAGCTGGGCCACGTCGAAGCGTAAATCCTCCGCCCGGTCGAGGCTGAACCCGATCCGGCCGCGCAGGGACAGGAGCAGGCCGCGCTGCCCGCCATCGAGGCCGTTCCAGCTGGCCTGCGGCAGGGCGATCACCAGCCCCGCCAGGGCGGGATCGTCCGCGACCGTGCGCGCCAGCTCCCGCAGCAGGCCGGGCTCGAACAGCGAGAGCGGCGACAGGCCGTAGGTCAGCAGGGTCTCGCTGCCCCGGCGGGCGAGGTGGCGCACCACGATGGAGGCCCGCTGCAGCATGCGCCGGTCGAGCTCGGTGGTGCGGCCGTAGCGCTCCAGCACCGGCAGGAACGCCTCCGGCTCGACGAGGCGGCCGTCGACCCGCAGGCGGGCCAGGGCCTCGTAGGCCGTCACCTTGCGCTGGGGCAGGGTCACCACCGGCTGCAGGTGGATCTCGAGCGCGTCCGCCTCGAAGGCCCGGACGATCTCCGCCTCGCTCTCGACCCAGGGGGCGGGCGCGCGGGCGACGGGACGGGGCGGGATCGGCCGCGGTGCCGGTGCCGGCTCGGGGGGCAGTTCCCGCGTGAGCGGCTGGGCGGCCGGGATCCGCTCACTTGGAGCGGCCGGCGGGATTGGATGCGGACGGCTCGTGAGCGCCGGGCCCTCGGGTTCCGGGGCGGTCTGGGCCTGCGCCGGCTCCGGCACAGCAGCGGGCGGCAGCTCCGGGCGCGGCTCGGGCCGGGCCTTGAGGCTGGCGATCTCGGAATCCTGGGTGCTGACCACCGTGGTCAGGTCACGGACGATGCCGCTGAGCAGCCCGAGCTCGACGGTCAGTTCCTCGACCTCGGCCCGGAGCGCGGCGTCCCCGGCCTCCGGCCGCGGCGGCACGGCGGCGGTCTCGGCCTTCAGCAGGCGCCGGGACAGCAGATCGACCTCGCCGGACAGCTTCTCGCAGCGTGCCTTCAGGGAGGCGGTACGCGCCTGGGCGATGCCGGCCGCGACGGCGGCGAGCCCACCGAGCGCCAGGGCACTCATGAGCGGCGCGAACACCGCCAGCGGCCCGAGCACGACGAGCGCCAGGAGCCCGGCCGCCAACAGCCCCGCGTACCGGCCGAGGACCGGGACCATCGTCAGAACACCTACCAGGGTCACGCACCGGCCGCCGGGGGAAGTCCCGGGATGATTCGGCGGGCGAAGACCGATTCGTCGATCTTTGTCGCCGCGCGGCCCCCACGGCAAGGCGAGGGACGGCGAATTCCGCATTGTGTGGTGCCGGCGCAAGCGGGAACGTTGCGGAATCGCCACGTCCCGGCGGTTTGCGAATGCTCGGAAGAGGGTTGCACTGCGCGCTCATGTGAACGGAAAGAAAAGGCGCCATAAAGCGTGGCTATGACCACAGTGTCTCCAAGCGTTCCGAAGTGCGTTCCGATGCTCCGTTCTTTCCGTCGCGTCGGCTCGTCCGTCGGCGCCCTCGTTCTCGTCTTCGGTGCTGCGCCGACCGTCGCGGCTGATCTCGGGTCGGCATCCTCCCGCTCGGGACCGGTCTTCACGCGGGTCGATCCGAATGCCGTCGATCCCAGCACCTGGATCGTCACGGTCAGCGCCTCGCTCCAGGCGATCCCGCGCTATCCTGGGGCCTCGGATTACACCGCGGTCGGCTATCCCGGGATCGACATCCGCAAGGCCGGCGAGCCGCGCCGCTTCTCGACGCCGGATGACGGATTCAGCGTGTCGGTCTACGACAACCCCATGTTCAGCATCGGGCCGACCGCCCGCATCGTGCCAGGCCGCTATTACGGCGACGACCGGCGCCACCTGCTCGGCTTCCGGGACGCGCGCATCGCCCTCGAGCCCGGGGTGTTCGCGGAGTTCTATCCCTCCCCCTCCATCCGCACGCGCGTGGAGATCCGCCAGGGGGTGTACGGGCATCACGGCACGGTCGGCTCGGTGGCGGCCGACTACCTGATGCCCACGGGCCCGTTCCTGTTCTCGATCGGCCCGCGCCTCAACATCGGCGATGCCAGCTACGCCCGGAAGTATTTCGGCGTGTCGCCGGCCGAGGCCGCGCTCAATGGCCGGGTCGTCCCGTACAATCCCGGCGGGTTCTACTCGGCGGGCGTGCTCGGCGCCGTGACCTACACGCAGAGCGAGACCTGGGCCTACACGGCCTATGCCGGCTACACCCGCATCCTGGGCGCCTCGGGCGACAGCCCGCTGGTGCGGCGCCCGTTCGGCAATCCCGACCAGTACCAGTTCGGCCTCAAGGTCGACTACGCGTTCCGCATGCCGGCGCAGTTCTGACGCTTGCGCCGGCCGTGCTCCGCCCCGACATGCCGGTGACACGGTTCATGGAGGCCCGGATGAACGAGATGCGCGCCGACCTGCTGATGCAGGTGGAGGGGATGACCTGCGACGGCTGCGCCGCCGCGGTGACCCGTACGGTCAACCGGATCGACCCGGCGGCCGAGATCCAGGTCGACCGCGAAGCCGGGCGTGTCGCGATCCGCACCGATGCCCAGGCCCTGGTCATCGCGGATGCGCTGACGAAGGCCGGCTACACCGCCACGGCGATGACCGGCTGAGCGGCGTTCTCTCTCATCGGCCAGTCCCCCTCCCCGGCCTCGTCGTAAGGGGCCGCAGCGGAAGCGCATCGGTGGCGGCCGGGCGAAGGCCGCCCCACCGACCACGCGCATCTTCAGCGCTTGCCGGACGCGTTGACCGCTCCCGCCGCGCCCGCGTAATCACCCGCATGCTCACCACCTCATCCGACCGGTTCGACGTCGTGGTCGTCGGCGGCGGCCATGCCGGCGTCGAGGCGGCGGCCGCGGCTGCGCGCTGCGGCGCCCGCACGGCGCTGGTCACCCACGACCCCGCCACGATCGGGGCCATGTCGTGCAATCCCGCCATCGGGGGGCTCGGCAAGGGCCATCTCGTGCGCGAGGTCGATGCCCTGGACGGGCTGATGGGCCGGGTCGCCGACGCGGCCGGCATCCAGTTCCGCCTGCTCAACCGCCGGAAGGGACCGGCCGTGCGCGGTCCCCGCACCCAGGCCGACCGCAAGCTCTACGCCGCGGCCATGCAGGCGGCCATCGCCGAGACCGCGGGCCTCACCGTGGTGGCGGGCGCCTGCGAGGACCTTACCCGCGATTCGCAGGGGCGCCTCACCGGTCTCGTGCTGGCGGATGGGCGGGTGATCACCTGCGCCGCCGTGGTGCTGACCACAGGCACCTTCCTGCGCGGGTTGATCCATATCGGCGAGCGCCAGATCCCCGCCGGCCGCGTCGGCGAGGCGCCGGCGATCGGGCTGGCCCAGACCCTCGACCGGCTCGGCCTGCGGCTCGGCCGCCTTAAGACCGGCACCCCGCCCCGCCTCGACGGCCAGACCATCGACTGGTCGGGCCTGGAGATGCAGGAGGCCGATGCCGAGCCGGTGCCGTTCTCGACGCTGACGGAGAAAATCACCACGCCGCAGATCCGCTGCGGCATCACCCGGACCACCCAGGCGGTCCACGACCTGATCCGCGCCAACCTGCACCGCTCGCCGATGTATTCCGGCGGCATCGCCAGCCGGGGGCCGCGCTACTGCCCGTCGATCGAGGACAAGGTCGTGCGCTTCGGCGACCGGGAGGGGCACCAGATCTTCCTCGAGCCGGAGGGGCTGGACGACCCGACCATCTACCCGAACGGCATCTCCACGGCCCTGCCCGAGGAGGTTCAGCGCGAGATCATCCGGCTGATCCCGGGGCTGGAGCGCGCCGCGATCCTGCGGCCGGGCTACGCCATCGAGTACGATTACGTGGACCCGCGCGAGCTCGATACCGGGCTTCAGGTGAAGCGCCTGCCCGGCCTGTTCCTGGCCGGCCAGATCAACGGCACCACCGGCTACGAGGAGGCGGCCGGCCAGGGTCTCGTGGCCGGGCTCAACGCTGCCCGGCGCGCCGGCGGTCTCGACCTCGCGGCTTTCGACCGGGCCGAATCCTATCTCGGCGTGATGATCGACGACCTCGTGACCCACGGGGTCAGCGAGCCCTACCGGATGTTCACCTCGCGCTCCGAGTACCGCCTGTCCCTGCGGGTCGACAATGCCGACGAGCGGCTGACGCCGCGGGGCCTCGTGCTGGGCTGCGTCGGCCGTCATCGCGCCGATCATTTCGCGGCGTCTCAGCAGGAGCTTCAAGAGGCGCGGGCCCGGCTCGATGCCGTGAGCCTGACCCCGAGCCAGGCCGCCGCGCATGGGATCATGCTGAACCGCGACGGCATACGCCGCAGCGCGTTCCAGCTGCTCGCCTATCCCGAGATCACCTGGGCGCAGCTCGCCGCGATCTGGCCGGAGCTGTCCGAGACCGCGCCCCGGATCGCGGACCGCCTCAAGACCGACGCGACCTACGCGGTCTATCTCGACCGGCAGAACGCTGACATCGCCGCCTTCCGGCGCGACGAGGCGGTGCGGCTGCCCGCGAGCCTGGATTATGCCGGGATCAGCGGGCTCTCGAACGAGATGCGGGTGAAGCTCGAGACCGTCCGGCCGGGCACCCTCGGCCAGGCCGCCCGGATCGAGGGCGTGACGCCGGCCGCCCTCACCCTGTTGGCCGCCCATGCCCGACGGGCCGCGCCCGATGCCGGACGGCGCGTGCCATGAGCGATCCGGACCGCGCCCGAATCCTCGCCGCCTCCGGTGTTTCACGTGAAACAGCCGAGCTGCTGGACCTTTACGTCGCGCAGCTCCGGCGCTGGCAACCGATCAAGAACCTCGTCGGCCCCGCCACGCTGGCGGAGGTCTGGAGCCGCCATATCGACGACGCGCTCCAGCTGCTCGACCTCGCCCCCGAAGCCCGGACCTGGCTGGATCTCGGCTCCGGCGCCGGCATCCCGGGCCTGATCCTCGCCATCGCGGGCCGCGACCGCGGCATCCAGGTCGATCTGGTCGAGAGCAACGCGCGCAAATGCGCCTTCCTCACCGAGACCGCCCGCCTCACCGGCGCGCCGGCACGGGTGCGCAACGCCCGGATCGAGACAGTGATCGGCGCGTATCAGGGCGTCGATATCGTCTGCGCGCGCGCGCTCGCGCCCATGACGCAGCTCCTCGCCTGGACGGAGCCGCTGTTGAAAACGGGCACCACCGGCCTGTTTCCGAAGGGCCGGGACGTGCAAGCTGAATTGACCCAGGCGGCCGCGCAGTGGAGAGTCGTTAACGACCTCGTGCCGAGCCGGACTGATTCCGAAGCCCGGATCGTGCGCGTCACTGCCCTCGCCGCCCCGAGCCATCGATGACCGAAGCGATCCTCGGCGATTCCGCCGACCGGTCCGTGGATCCGTCCAGCGATCCTGTCTTAACCCCTGCCGAAAGACCGTCCGTGAGACATCCCCTGCGGATCCTGGCGCTGGCCAACCAGAAGGGCGGCGTTGGCAAGACCACCACGGCGATCAACCTCGGCACGGCCCTGGCGGCGATCGGCGAGGACGTGCTGGTGCTCGACCTCGACCCGCAGGGCAACGCCTCCACGGGGCTGGGGATCGACCGGGCGCGCCGCCAGGTCTCGACCTACGACGTCATGACCGGCGAGGCCTCGCTCGCCGAGGCGGTGATCCCCACGGCGGTGCCGCGCCTGTCGATCGCGCCCTCCACCATGGATCTCCTCGGCCTGGAGATGGAGCTGGCCACCCTGCCCGACCGCGCCCACCGGCTGCGCGGCGTGCTGAAGGACATCGCCCAGGCCAAGGGTCTGGAGCGGATCAGCTACGTGCTGATCGATTGCCCGCCCTCGCTCAACCTGCTGACCATCAACGCGCTGGCCGCCGCCGATGCGGTTTTGGTGCCGCTGCAATGCGAGTTCTTCGCCCTGGAGGGCCTGAGCCAGCTGCTGCGCACCGTCGAGCAGGTCCGCGGCGCCCTGAACCCGAAGCTGACCATCCAGGGCATCGTGCTGACGATGTTCGACCCGCGCAACAACCTCTCCGCCCAGGTGGTGGCGGATGTCCGCGGTTTCATGGGCGACAAGGTCTACGAGACCGTGATCCCCCGGAACGTCCGCATCTCCGAGGCGCCGTCCCACGGCAAGCCGGCTTTGCTCTACGATTTGAAATGCGCCGGCAGCCAAGCGTATCTGCGCCTCGCCTCCGAGGTGATCCAGCGTGAAGGCCGCGTGCCGGCGGCGGCATGATTGTGTGATCCTTTTCCTATTCGGACGGATCGAGTGCGGAGCGTGACACGGGTGACAAGGATGGCGGAGGAGGGGGCACGACCCCGTCTCGGGCGCGGGCTCGCGGCGCTGATCGGCGATTTCGGCGATGCCGGACAGGCGGCCAAGACCGACGGCAAGATCGAGCCGCAGCGGAAGGTCCCGGTGGAGTTCCTGCGCCCGAACCCGCGCAACCCGCGCCGGAGCTTCGGCGAGGCGGAACTCGCGGAACTCGCGACCTCGATCACCCAGCGCGGCATCATCCAGCCGATCGTGGTGCGGCCGCTGGCCGATGTGCCGGGCGCCTTCGAAATCGTGGCCGGCGAGCGCCGCTGGCGGGCGTCCCAGAAGGCCGGGCTCGACGAGGTGCCGGTGGTGATCGTCGAGATCGACGACCGCGCCTCCCTGGAATTCGCCATCCTGGAGAACGTCCAGCGCTCCGACCTCAACCCGATCGAGGAAGCCTCGGGCTACGAGCGCCTGATGCAGGACTTCGCCTACACCCAGAAGGAACTGGCCGAGATCCTCGGCAAGAGCCGCAGCCACCTCGCCAACACGTTGCGGCTGCTCAACTTGCCGCCCGCCGTGCAGGACCGGGTCACCGCCGGGGAGCTCACGGCCGGCCATGCCCGCGCGCTCCTGGCGGTGCGCGATCCCAAGACCCTGGCCCGCCGGGTCGTGGCCGAGGGCCTATCGGTGCGCGAGGTCGAGGCGGTGGCGGCCGCCGAGGCGGCCGAGGCTGCGGCCCCCGATACCCCCCGCCCCGGCCGCCCGCGCCTCTCCGCCGAGCGCCCTGCCCCGGTGCGCGACCTGGAATTGCGGATCCGCCGGGCCCTGGGGGTCGAGGTGACCTACAAGCCCAAGGACGAGGCCTCGGGCGAGATCCGGATCCGCTACGAGACCCGGGACGAGCTCGAGGCGCTGCTCAACCGGTTCAAGGTTTCGGAAGAGAGCTGAGAAAAGCTTCTTTCCGGCGTCCATCCCACCCCTTCCCTCATCCTGAGGTGACGGAGCGAAGCGAAGGCCTCGAAGGAGAGCTCCAGGAATCGCGGAGGCGTCTGGAGGGCTCCTTCGAGGCGCCCGCTGCGCGGGCCCACCTCAGGATGAGGGCGCGGATGGGATGGATGCAGACCGTCTTGCCTCGTCGAAGGCGAAGCTGCTGGATGGCCTAACGCCGCCGCCGGGCGCCCGCCTCCGCCACCCGCAGCAGCGCCGCGGAGGCCAGGGCGTGCGCCAGCTCCGGCTCGGCCCGCCGGCAGGCCAGGATCGCGTCCTGAAGGGCCTTGACCGCCTGCCGGAGGGTACCGGCCGGCCAGGTGGCGAGCTGCCCCTCGATGCTGGCCTTGCGCTTGAAATGCAGCCCCCGCCACGAGGCCGCCATCAGGGCCGGGGTCTTGTCGGGATTGTCGAGGCGGGTCGCCAGCAGGGTCAGGGCGTGCCGCAGGGCCGAGCCGAGCACCACGCCGGGATCCAGGCCCTCGTGCCGGAAGCGCCGATAGTCGCGCTCCACCGCCTCGCGACGGCCGTCGAAGGCGGCGTCGATCAGGGTGTTGAGCACGCTGGCCGCCACATCGCTGGTGATGGCCTCGACATGGTCGAGGGTGACGACCGTGTCCCCGTGCCCCTCCCCGGCCGCGTAGAGGGCGAGCTTCTCGATCTCCATCAGGCTGGCCCGGCGGTCACCGCCGAGGCTGCGGGCCAGGACCTCCCGGGCGGCGCGGTCGATGCGCAGGCCGCGCTCCTGCAGGGTGCGCTCGATCAGGTCGGAGAGCGTGCGCTCGTCATCCGCGTAGCAGGGAATCGCCAGCGCCTTGGGCGAGCGCTCGCAGAGGACGCGCAACGGGTTGTTCTTCGCGAGGTCGCCGCCCTCGACGACGATGCGGGCATCGGCCACCGCGGCACCCAGCACCGCCTCGACCGCCGGCGCGTAGTTGCGGCTGCCCGGCCGCACCCAGATCGACCGGCGGCCGCCGAACAGTCCCATCGTCCCGGCCTCGTCGCAGAGCCGGCCGGGATCGGAGGCGAGGGTGTCGCCGTCGATCCGCACCAGCGCGAAGGGATCGCCCGGGTCGGTGACGAAGTCCTCGGCGAGCTTGCGGGCGCGTTCGGTGACGAGGCCGGTATCAGGCCCGTAGACCAGGATCACCGGGATGCGCGGATCCGGCCCGCGCCGGATCAGCCCCTCGATCTCGCCCGCCTTGACCGCGGTCAAAGTCGGCTCACGGCTTGGTCGAGAGCACGGCGGCCAAGCGCGTCTTGATCTGGTCCGCCAGCACGCTGGCCAGGCGGATCTCGGCGTCGCGCGCCGCCCGCTGGCTGGCGAAGCGCTGGACCGAGCGGTCGTAGGTCGCGGTCGAGGTCGCCACGCCCTCTGTGTAGACCTTGGCGCCGGCCATATCCTCCAGGCTGTACTTGATGTTGGCCACCAGCGTGCCGGCCTCGGCGCGGCCGGTGGTGGAGGAGACGATCGGGGTCTGCACGATCTCGGAGCCCGAGAGCTTCAGCCGGTAGCGCTTGCTCGCGGGCTGGCCCGATCCGTCGAGCTCGAAGATCAGCTCGCTGCGCAGGTAATGCCCGAGCCGCTCCTGGCCCTGAGCCATCGCCACGTCGTCGACCTGCACGGCGGCGAGCAGCGCCTGCACGGTCTCGCCGGAGGCGGTCGGTCCGTAGAGGGGGCGGAAGCAGGCCGACAGGCTCAGCGCCAGGCCGGCGACGCAGGCGAGGCGGCCGATCCGGCCCGCAACCGATACTCCCGAACGCACCATCACGTCGCCGTCCGCCCCGCTCTGTTCGATCGTGTTTAGCGCGGACCCGGAGGGCCGCGCCATGACGCTACGCAGCAACCGTTACGATTTGTCTGCGGCAAGAGCGTGGTCGTGTCGTTTCAAACTGTCGCCAGATAGCCCGAGACCGTGAGGATCGACAGGATCGTCGAGACCAGCACCACCGTGGAGGTGAGGTCGGCCTCCCGGCGGTAGAACTCGGCCAGCATGAACGGGCCGGTCCCGGTGGGCAGGGCGGCCATCAGCACCGCGACGTGCAGCAGCAGCGGCGGCAGGTCGAACAGGTAACGGCCGAGCGCGTAGGCGAGCGCGGGCTGCCCGACGAGCTTGAGGCCGACCAGCAGGGCGGCCGCCCGGGGCTGCGCGGCTCCGGGCCGGCGCTTCTGGGCCAGGAACAGGCCGAGCGCCACCAGGGCGCAGGGCGAGGCGGCCCCGCCGAGGAGCTTCAGGAAGGACTCGACCGACGCCGGCAGGGTGAGGCCGGCAATCGGTATCAGGGCGCCGAGCGCCGGTGAGACCAGGAGGGGGTTGCGGATCAGCGACCGGCCGGCCGCGAGCCAGACCGGAACGCCCGGCCGGTCCCGGCCGGCACCCCGCGCCTCGCGCCGGAGCCCGATCTCGATCAGCACGATCGCGACGGCGAACACCCCGCAGACCGTCAGGATCGCCGCCACGGTGGTCGGGGCCAGCGCCTCCGGGCCGAAGGCGATCAGTGCCACGGGGAAGCCCATGAAGCCGGTATTGGGATAGCCGGCATTGAGCCCGTCCACGGCGGCATCGCTGAGCGGATGCCCTCCGGCCCGCCGGAGCAGCACGGTGACCGCGAAGACCGCCAGGCTGCTCAACCCGAAGGCGCCGATGAAGCCGGGCTTCCAGATCTCGCTCCAATGGACCTGCGCGGTCACGTCGAACAGCAGCGCCGGCAGGGCCAGGAACACCACGAAGCGGTTGAGTTCGGTGGTCGCGGCAGCGCCGAGCACGCCGAGCCGCCGGGCCAGCCAGCCCGAAAAGATCAGCGCGAAGATCGGCAGCACGACCAGGAGGGTCGAGAGCATGGGCGGCCCAAGTCGGAGGATTATGCTCCGGCCTTAGGACGGATGTGCCGCCGACCTCCAATGCCGGGAGCGGGGATCTGCCATGCTCCCCTGCCCCATCCCGGTCCGGCGTCTACCAGCGGTAGATCAGGCTTCCGATCACCGTGGCGGGGGCGCCGCGGTAGCAGAAGCCGGCCTGGCAGTTGTAGTAATCGCGGTCGAAGATGTTGAACGCGTTGATCTGCGCCCGGAAGCCTTTGTATTTCGGATCGAGGGCCGCGAAATCGTAGGCGACCAGCGCGTCGAACAGCGTCACGGTTGGGTTGCGAGCCGTATTTTCGTCGTTGGCGAAGCTGTTGGCGTTGAACCGGATGCCGCCGCCGATCGTCAATCCGCGTAGGGCAGAAGAGGGTGGGAACAGGTACGTCAGGAAGGACGCGAAGGTATCCCCCGGAATGCCAGAGAGGCGGTTCCCGTCGATCGGCGCACCGGTGACGGCCGAGGTCTGCTTGATGAAGCGGAAATCGAGATGGGTGTAGGCGACGGTCAGATTGGTCCCCGGCGCGAAATTTGCCGTGGCTTCCATCTCGAAACCGCGTGAGTTGACCTCACCGGTCGCCACTTGGTTGGCAAAATTCGTGGGATCCTGACGCAGGATGCTGGTCTGGTTGATATCGAAGCCCGCGATGGCGGCGCTGATGTTCGTGCCCGGGATCAGGTACTTCACCCCTGCCTCGATCTGGTCGCCGGTGGCGGGCTTGTAGGGGCGTCCGGTGACGACGTTGACGCCGACCTGGGGGGTGAAGGTCGTCGCGTAGCTTGCGTAGGGAACGAGGCCGGGTGCGAGTTCGTAGTTCAGGCCGGCACGGTACGTGAAGGCGCTGTCATTCTGGCCCTGCGGGCCGGCGGCGATGCCCCGCGTGACGCTCGCCGTGTCTGAGGCAACCCAGTCCTGCCGTCCCGTCAATGTCAGGACGAATTTACCCCATTTGGCCTGTTCTTGGACATAGAGGCCGACCTGATCCTGCGCCTGACGCGACGAGCGGTCGATGGTCGGCCGGCTGATCGGTTGTTGGCCGTAGTTCAACGTCGACAAGTTGAGATCGGGAGCCACGCCGAAACCGGCGATGCTCGAGAAGTCATAATGGTAATAGTCGACGCCGGTCAGCAGTGTGTGCGCGATCGGTCCAGTCCGGAGGTGGCCCTCAAGCTGCGTATCGACCGCGAACGAGGCGAGGGACTGCTTGAACAGGCCGGTGGACCGCTGAGCGCTGAGGCCCGTCACCGAGTCGACCTGTGTGTATGAGAAGTTCGCGTCGACGCCGGAATAACGGAAGTTCTGCCGCAAGATCAGGTCCGGCGAAAAAACGTGCTCGAAGGCGTAACCGACCCGGTGCTGATCTGTCCGATAAGTGTTGAGTGCGCCGTCGCCCGAGTAGATCCGCGATACGCGGAAACCCGGGAAGTTGTAGAAGCTGGCATTGCCCGGGACGATCGACTCCTGGAATTCGGTGAGCAGCGTGAACGTTGTGTCGGCCGAGGGCCGCCACGTGAAGGCGGGGGCGATGGTGAACCGGTCGTCTCGAACGCCAGGTCCGGGCAGGAACGTGTCGGACTGGCGCACGACGCCGGTGAGCCGATAGGCCATCGTTCCGTCCGAGCCTTCGATGGGGCCGCCGAGGTCAAAGTTGCCCTGGTAGCGGTCGAAGCTGCCCCCCTGAAACCAGGCCTCTCCGAATTGGGCAAAGACCGGGCGCTTGCTCGTCACGTCGACGATGCCGCCGGGCGAGCCGAGGCCGTAGAGGCCCGAGGCCGGCCCCCGCAGAATGGTGAGCGCCTCGGTGCCGTAGGGCTCGATACGGGGGACAGCGAAGCCGACACCCGTCTGACGCAAGCCGTCGCGGAAGACGCCGTCGTACGTCTCGGCGAATCCGCGGATGTAGAAGGAGTCTGCACGAGGGTCGAAGCCGAACACGTTGCTCGACACGCCGGGCGTGTAGGCGACCGCCTCGTTGAGGCTCTGCACATTGCGATCGTTGAGCTGCTCGCGCGTGACCACGGAGACCGATTGCGGGGTCTCGATCAGCGGTGTGTTGGTCTTGGTGGCGGTCGGGCTCACCCGCGCGACATAGCCGGTCACCCCCGACGGACCGCCGCCCCCGCCGCTGGTGGCCGCGCTGTTGCCGTCGCCACCGCTGACATTCGCTCCGCCGAAGCCCGCTCCGGCCGCCGGCGCGGAAGCCGGGCGGGCGGCCTCCACCGAGATCTCGTTGAGCTGCACGTTGGCGCCCTGCGCGGCGGCGTGCGGTGCGATGGCAGCGGTGGCCAGAGCCGTGGAGGTGAGGAGCAGCCCGAGGCGGCCGGTACGCATGGACATGGACAAACCCTGAGATGCGCTGTTTGACGGCGCTTCGCTCTCAGGATTCATCGTTCACGCGTCGTTGATCAACCCAAAAATGTGTTGCAAATCACACACTTAGAGCTGTTAAAATCTGAAGTTATTCGCATTCAGAACTCCAGCGGCGGTTCGCGCAGGGCCTCCGCTTCGCGGGTGCAGGTGGCCTGGTCGGGTGCCGTGCCGCCGCCGGATAGGGCGCCCCGCAACTCGGTGCGAGCCTTTTCCAGATCGGCCCGGAAGCCCGGATCGCCCATCAGCGTGGCGAGGACCGAGGAGCCGGTGATCCGCCCGGCCGCCACGTCGCTGAGCCAGTGCACCCCGCACACGACCCGGCTCTCGCCATAGGCCCGGCCGCGGGCCAGGATTGGGGTCGCCTTCTCGGGCACCAGGGAGGCCAGGATCAGCGCGTAGGCCCAACCCTGGGTCGCGTGGCCGGACGGGTAGCTGAAGCTGTCGGTCAGCGCCTGGGTCCGCTGGACGCAGATCGGCGCCTCGTTCCCCACGAAGGGGCGCAGCCGGCGGTAATGGACCTTCGGGCCGCGGGTCGCGCGCGCGAGATCGAGCCGGGCGCGCTCGAGGAGGTTGAGCACCGCCGGCACCCGGGTCTGGTCGAGCCGGGTGCCGAGCACGCAGGCGAAATTGTCGAGGACTGCGGTCGCGCCCTCCGACACGTCGTTGGCGGCGATCTCCCAGCGGGCGCTGCCCTTCAGGGCGCGGGTGCCGTTGAAGGCCGCCCGGTCGGCCTTGTCGAGGGGGGCATCGTGGGCCGGCGGCGGCGGCAGGATCTGGAGGGCGTCGGGAATGGCCATGTCGGCCAGATAGGGCTTCACCGCCGGCTTGCCGGGCTTGAGCGTTTCGGCCCCCACGGACGGCGCCGCCGGCGGGGTCGACGGGGCAGGGGAGGGCGGATCCTCGGCGCGCACAGGTGTCGCGGCGGCGATCAGGACGGCGAGGGCCGGCAGGGACAGGGTGCGCAGCATCGGATCCGTGGCGGTGTCGAGCAAGGAGGCGGGCCGCTCCCGCAGACAAACGAACGGCTCGGCCGGACGGTTCAGTCCGCGCACAGGCCTCCGATCCTGTCCAGAGGGCGCCGTGACGGTCGGGCGTCGGTTGACCGGGGCTGCCGGCCGGGCGCACGCTGTGGCGTCCCCATCTCGGCTTCTCGACCGCATGGCCCAGCCCCTCGACCGCCCCCGCCTCTTGGAGGCTTCGTTGCCGGTGGCGCCATGAGACCGCATTCCCTGGCGGAGGTCGTCGAGCGGGCGCGGGAGGACGGGGATTGGGAGCACCATCTGCGCGACTTCCTCGACGCCTTCTACGCCGCCGACGGCGATGTCGCGCGGCAGGCGGCGTTCATCGCCGACGAGCCGGGCCTGCTCGGGCTTCCGGAGGCCGATGCGTTCCTGGGCGGGGCCGGGGAGCATCTGGCACGGCGCTGGGGATTGCGAATGCCCGCTTGGGTCCGGGCGGAGAGCCGGTATCTGACGACCGCCCTGTTCGTACCCGACGACAAGGCCCTGCGGGGCTATCTCTTGTGCGTCAGCCCGGTGTCGTTCCGGACGCGGTTGATCTTCACCGGGCCGGACCCGCTCCAGCGCGCCCGCTTCCCCTGCCATCGCGGCGTGATCACGATGCCGCCGGAACATGGGTTCCCGAAGGCTGAGCCCGGATGAGGCCAGGGGTCGGCCCGCGCCTCTAAAGAGTCGCGGATCTTTTAGAGTCTGGGATTTCTAAGCAATATCGAATAAAATCATCAACACGCTTCAATATGTCTTGCTAACCGCAATATATCGGCGCAGCAATTCCGCCCGGCGTGGACGAAAGCTGGTGTCGCCGCGCTGAAGCCCCTCGATGCAGGCGACTTCGAAGGTCCGGTAGGCTTCGCGCAGGAGACACCAGGCCACCAGCATCAGCGTCCTCGGGCTGTAGGACATACCCAGCGGGAATATCTCGCGCTCGGATCGCTGTCCGGACCTGTCGCGATAGGCGATCCGCACGCTCTGCTCGTCCCAGCAAGCCTGACGCAGGATTTCCAGGTCGATGGTGATGGCCGCGCGTACCGCTGGCGGTCGCCAGGAATGCATCGTGGCATGCATGGCCTGACGCGCTTGACGATCGGGAAGGGTTCCGATGATGCGGGCCAGCGCAGTGCGTCCCGCCTCGGCGAGATTTTCGTCGCCCAGATCGCCGAGACTGGCAACACTCAGCAGCAAGGCCTCGATCTCGAGGCGGGAGAAGCTCTGTGGCGGCAATGCCGGGTCTTCCGTGAGCGTGTAGCCGTAACCGGCCGCGCCATCGATCAAGGCTCCGCCTGCGCGCAAGGTCGCGATATCGCGGTAGAGCTGCCGCAACGAGATCTCCGTCTCTGCCGCCAAGCGCGTGGCCGTGACGGGTTGAGGCAGCCGCCGCAACACGTCCAGCAATCGCATCAGCCTGTCGTGTCGCGCCACGTCTGCTGCCGTATTCTGTCAGGACGCCCTTTCTATCCTGCGGCCTCTCTCATGACCAAGGAGGCTCCCGTGCCGGTTCTCTACCACGCGCCGCAATCGCGTTCCGATACAGTGGTCGCGCTGGCGAGAATGCTCGGTGCCGATCTCGATATCCGCGACGTCAGCATCGCCCGACTGGATGGGTCGGGACACCCCGATCCCGCAAATCCGCACCCCGAAAAGAAAGTGCCTTATCTGACGGACGGCACCGATGCCGTGCGGGAGCGTGGGGCGATCATCCTGTATCTAACCGATACGTATCCGAAGGCGAAGCTTGCTCCGTTACCCGGCGAGGCGGGGCGTGGCGCCTATCTGTCCTGGCTATTCTATTATCAGGGCGTGATGGAGCCGCTGTTGATCCTCAAATGGGCGGGCATCGACCATCCGGCGATCGAAGCGAGCCTGCGTAACTTCGATACGATGATCGAGCGCTTGGCAGAGCCGCTTCGCCAGAAGCCCTGGCTTCTGGGCGATCGGTTCAGCGCCGTGGATATGCTGTGCAGCTCGCCCTTTCACTGGTTCACGGAAATGACCCCCGATGATCCGGCCGTGCGGGATTGGGTGGAACGCTGCGCGGGGATGATGGGAGAAGCCATGTCCTGAGCGCCAGTCGCGAGGATCGGGTTGGCCGACACGATCCTCGCCTCGAGACTCCTTCAACGAAATCCGGATTTCCGCCGAGGCATCAGCCTCCACTCCGTTATCCCGGGGCGCCCCGGGCTCCGCTTCGCGGCCCTGGGAAAACGGGGTGGTTTCCGCAACGGCCTCTGGAAGAACCCAGCGTCTTGGGGCAGGCGGGACAGTCCGCTGCTGCAAACACCCTGGAGGTGGTGGGACAGGCCTTGAAACCTGGGCTGTTCAGGTCATCCCGTCCGGATCGCGGCCGCTACCGCGCTGGGGAACTCCTCGTGCGGGCTGAGTGCCCCGGGGATCGGGACGCCCGTGACCCGGCCGTGGGCGATCAGCGCGTCCATCTCGGCGCCGGAGCGGCGCGGGGCCTTCTCGGGGCGCAGCACCAGGGTCGGCGGCAGGCCGTCCCCGAACAGGTCCAGGAAGGCGGTGCGGTCGCCCACGGGGTCGAGGCCGCCCGTGACGAAGGCGGCGGTGCCGAACCGGCCGTTGCGCTGGCGGGTGACCGCGTGCTTAGCCCGGACCAGGGCCGGGGTGACGTGGGCCGGGTCGGCGTAGACATGGGCGCGCATCATCCGGCCGATGATCGGCGGGCTGATGTTGAGCCGGTAGAGCGCATCGCCGAGCACCGGCGCCTCCACGGCCCGGCGGATCCGCGGGAACCAGTGCGCCCGGCTCGGCATCGCGGTGGGCAGCGGCCCGCGCCAGGTCGGCGCCACCAGCACCAAACGCTCGAAGGCTTTCGGGTGTCGTCGCGCCGCGGCGACCAGGTAGCCGGCGGCATGGCCCGCCGCGATCCCGATCGCGTAGGGGCCGGGGGCGGCAGCGAGCAGCGCGTCCAGGAAGGCGTGCAGGGTGCCCGGCTCCAGCGGTAGGCGGGTCCGCGGCCGGGCGCCGAAGCCCGGCCAGTCGGGCACCAGGCAGCGGTACTCCGAGCCGAGGGCGTGGGCGAGATCGCGCATCTCGGCCCGGTCCGAGATGGTGGACAGGGCCGGCAGCAGCAGCGCGTCCCGCCCCGTGCCGATCACGTCGCAGGGAGTCGGCACGGGCCGGCCCGCCACGATCAGGTCCAGGTTCTTGCGCGTCGTCTCCACCGGACCGTCCTCGAGTCCCAAAGAATCAGGTGCGCAGCAGCTCGTTGATGGCGGTCTTGGAGCGGGTGCCGGCATCGACGCGCTTGACGATCACGGCGCAGTACAGGCCCGGGCCCGGGGTGCCGTCGGGCAGCGCCTTGCCGGGCATCGTGCCCGAGACCACCACGGAGTAGGGCGGCACGCGGCCGTACATCACCTCGCCGGTGGTCCGGTCGACGATCTTGGTCGAGGCGCCGATATAGACGCCCATGGACAGCACGCTGCCCTGGCCGACGATCACGCCCTCGGCCACCTCGGCGCGGGCGCCGATGAAGCAATCGTCCTCGATGATCACCGGGTTGGCCTGGAGCGGCTCGAGCACGCCCGCGATGCCGGCGCCGCCGGAGATGTGGCAGTTCTTCCCCACCTGCGCGCAGGAGCCGATCGTCACCCAGGTGTCGACCATCGTGCCCTCGCCGACATGGGCGCCGAGATTGACGAAGCTCGGCATCAGCACGGCGCCCGGGGCGATGTAGGAGCCGCGGCGCACGAAGCAGCCCGGGACGGCGCGCAGGCCCGCGGCGCGGAACTCGGCCTCGCCCCAGCCGGCGAACTTGGAGGCGACCTTGTCCCACCAGGGCGCGCCGCCGGGGCCGCCCTCGATCGCCGCCATGTCGTTGAGGCGGAAGGACAGCAGAACCGCCTTCTTCAGCCACTGGTTGACGACCCAATCCTGATTGCCGCCCTTCTCGGCGACCCGGGCCTTGCCGGAATCGAGCAGGTTCAGCGCCTCCTCGACCGCCTCGCGCACGGCGCCCTGCGTGGATGTCGAGATGCCGGCGCGCTCCTCCCAGGCCGTCTCGATGGTCTTGGCGAGGTCGGAGGTGGACATGGGCGCACGCTGCTCTTGCGGAGGGACATTCTGCGGAAGCCCGTGCTTACAAGCGGGTATCGGGGCTGTCACCCGGGGCAGCCGCAATCCACCCCGCTCAATCCTCCAGCAGCACCCGCACGCGGTCGAGATCGGCGACGAGGTCGACCAGGTCGATCGCCAGCGTGTCGTAGACGGATTGCGCGGCCGCGGGGAATTCCTCCAGCACCCGGCGCATCAGCGTCGGGGTGATCCGCATGACCTCGGCGGCGCCCTCGGCCCGGGCCTCGGTCGGGCGGGTGCCGCGCACGAACAGGGCGAGCTGCCCGATCAGCGCCGAGCGCCCGGCCCGCACCGGCTCGGCCTCGGCGACCCGGGGGGCGAGCCGGATCGTGCCCGACATCACCACGAAGCCGCCATCGGCCGGGTCGCCGCGGGCGAACAGCAGGTCGCCGTCGGCCAGCTCGCGCCGCTCGGCCGCGAAGGTCAGCAGGCGCAGGGCGTCCCGGTCGAGGAAGCCGAACAGCGGCGCGTCTGCGAGGATCGCGATGTCGTCGTCGAGCCCCAAAGAACCGCCCCACCACCTGCGCGCAAACGAGCCTCGGTCTCGCCTACACGCAAATCCCTAAAGCGGTTTCCGATCGCGTGGCAATCGGGCCCGGCTCCGGGGGCTCGCCCTGACGCGCGCCGATCAGGGCAGCAGCTTGTAGCCGCCGCCCTCGGTGACGAGGATCGCCGCGGTGGCGGGGTTCGGCTCGATCTTCTGGCGCAGCCGGTAGATGTGCGTCTCCAGCGTGTGCGTGGTGACGTGGGCGTTGTAGCCCCAGACCTCGGCGAGCAGCGTGTCGCGGTTCACCACGGCCCGGCCGGCCCGGTACAGGAAGCGCAGGATCGCGGTCTCCTTCTCGGTGAGCTTGAGCTTCGAGCCGCGCTCGCCGACCAGCAGCTTGGCGCCGGGCCGGAACGTGTAGGGACCGATCTGGAACACCGCGTCCTCGGAGGCCTCGTGGCTGCGCAGATGCGCGCGGATCCGGGCGAGCAGGATGCCGAACTTGAACGGCTTGGTGACGTAGTCGTTGGCGCCGGCCTCGAGGCCCTCGACGTGGTCCGCCTCGGAATCCTGCGCGGTGAGCATGATTACCGGGCCGCGGAAGCCGCCGGCGCGCATCCGGCGCACGGCCTCGCGCCCGTCGAGATCGGGCAGCCCGACATCCATCACCGCCAGGTCGATGCGCTCGGCCCCGACCCGCCGGACCGCATCCGCCGCGTTGGCCTCGGTGACCACGGTGAATTCTTCGCAGAGATCGAGCTGCTCGGTGAGCGTGTCGCGCAGGATCGCGTCGTCGTCACAGATCAGCAGGCGATAGACATTCGACATCGTCCGGGGCCCTGGAACACGCTGCGGGACCGGACGAGTCGTGGTCCGGAAACGGCGTGCGATGACAAGGATCTGGAGCACGCCGCCCATCGTGTGACAACACGGCTGGCTCCAGGGAAACGGGGCCGGCGCTCCGGAATCCGAGGGCGTTCGGTCCCCCCGTCGCAGGGCGGTGGGCTGGTTCGCTCCCGAATCCCGGCTTCGACGGCCTGGGTTCCACGGCAAGGATAGGGCTGCGTTTGTGGCCGGAAATTGCCTTGCGCGCAATTTTTCGCGGTTTCGGTATTGGATACCGGGCATAACGCCCGCCGATCCGTCCCAGACCCGCGGCAGCGCGGGCCGGACGGGGCGCGTGTCGCCGGCAGGGGAGGGGGCTTTGGTGCGTGGACATCGGCGTGAGCGGCCCGGACCCGTTCGCGTGACCTTGAGCGAGATCCGGGTCCGGGCGATGGTCGGCGACCGCCGCCGGGGGCAACTCCTGGTCGGCCCGGCCGTAATCCCCTGCGCCCTCGGGGCGGGCGGCATCGTCTGCGACAAGCGCGAGGGCGACGGCGGCTCGCCGCGCGGACGCTTCCGCCTGCGGGGTGGCGCCTACCGGCCGGATCATCTGGGCCTGCGGCCGCCTACGGCGTTACCCCTGCGGGCGACCCGCCCGGATGACGGCTGGTGCGACGAAAGCCGCGACCGCCGCTACAACCGGCCGATCCGCCTGCCGGCCCCGGGCGTCAGCGCCGAGGCGATGTGGCGGGACGACGGGCTCTACGACGTGGTGATCGACCTCGACTACAACCGCGCCCCGATCCGGAAGGGGCGGGGCTCGGCGATCTTCCTGCACATCGCCCGGGACGGCTACCGCCCCACCGAGGGCTGCGTGGCGCTCGCCCGGGCGGACCTGCTGCGGCTCCTCAGGCGCCTCGGACCGCGGACGCATTTGCGGATTGGGTGAGGCTCACGCCTTCCGGGCCCGAGCCCCGAAGATGGCCGTCCCGACCCGGACATGGGTCGCGCCCTGCTGGATCGCCGCCGGGAAATCGGCGCTCATGCCCATGGAGAGGATCGGCAGGTTGTGCTCGCGCGCCAGCCCGGCGAGCAGGGCGAAATGCGCCGAGGGCGGGTCGTCCGCCGGGGGGATGCACATCAGCCCCTGGATCGCCAGGCCGTGGGTGTCGCGGCATTCGGCCAGCAGGGTGGCGAGCTGGTCAGGCAGGACCCCGCCCTTCTGCGGCTCCGCGCCGGTATTGATCTGGATCAGCAGCTTCGGGGCCCGGCCCGAACGGTCGATCTCCTTGGCGAGCGCGGCCGCCAGCGACAGCCGGTCGAGGGAGTGGATCACGTCGAACAGGGCCACCGCCTCGCGGGCCTTGTTGGATTGCAGCGGCCCGACGAGGTGCAGCTCGACATCCGGATAGCGGGCGCGCAGCGCCGGCCATTTCGCGGTGGATTCCTGGACGTAGTTCTCCCCGAACACCCGGTGCCCCGCTTCCAGGGCCGGGACGATGCCCGCCGCCGGCACGGTCTTGGAGACCGCCACGAGCTGAATCGTCGCCGGGTCGCGGTCCGAATCCTCGGCCGCCTGCGCGATGGCGGCCCGGACCTCGGCGAGCCCGGCGGCGACATCGGCCTCGCCGACCGGCGGCTTGGCGGTCGGCTGGCCCATCCCGTCCGTCGGGGGGGCATTCGAGTCGGTGATCGCGTCGTCCGTCATGGGCTTGTCCTGTCGCTGCCGGACCCGCCCAGGAGAAGGGCGATCCCACCCACCCCCTCATCCTGAGGTGCCCAGCGATCGAAGATCGCTGGGCCTCGAAGGAGCCCTCCAGAGATCGCGCTGCTGGCTGGAAACCTCCTTCGAGGTCTCCGCTTCGCTCCGCCGCCTCAGGATGAGGGGGATGGGTGGGACCGACCTGGTGCGGGCCCTCTCGTGTACCGTGTGTGTTGTCCGCCGACCTAAGCTGTCGTGCGTCGCGCGCAAGCCCGGCTCCTTGCATCCGTTGACCGGCTCCGGCGCAGATATGCTACTGGGCCGCAACGTGCCGCGGCTGGCCCCGATCAGCCGCCGAGCCCCTGACCCAGCCGGACCCATGACCAGCACCGCCCCCTCCGCCGTCGAGCGCTACAACGCCAAGGATGCCGAGCCGCGCTGGCAAGCCGCCTGGGCCGAGCAGAAGCTGTTCGAGACCGACAACGCCGACGGGCGCCCGAAATACTACGTCCTGGAGATGTTCCCGTACCCGTCGGGACGGATCCATATGGGCCATGTGCGCAACTACGCGATGGGCGACGTGGTCGCCCGCTACAAGCGTGCCCGGGGCTTCAACGTGCTCCACCCGATGGGCTGGGACGCGTTCGGTCTGCCGGCCGAGAACGCCGCCATGGAGCGCAAGGTCAACCCGCGGGACTGGACCTACGCCAACATCGCGTCGATGCGCGACCAGCTGAAGGCCATGGGCCTGTCGCTCGACTGGAGCCGGGAGATCGCGACCTGCGATCCCGACTATTACAAGCACCAGCAGCGCATGTTCCTCGATTTCCTGGACAAGGGTCTGGTGACCCGGCGCACCGCCAAGGTGAACTGGGATCCGGTCGATCACACGGTGCTGGCCAACGAGCAGGTGATCGACGGGCGCGGCTGGCGCTCCGGCGCCCTGGTCGAGCAGCGTGAGCTGACCCAGTGGTTCTTCAAGATCACCGACTTCGCCGAGGACCTGCTCACGGCCCTCGACGGTCTGGACCGCTGGCCGGAAAAGGTCCGGCTGATGCAGAAGAACTGGATCGGCCGGTCCGAGGGTCTGGAGGTCCGGTTCGTCCTCGCCCAGCCGTCGGCGGGTGCGGCCGAATCCGTGACGGTCTACACCACCCGGCCCGACACCCTGTTCGGCGCCCGGTTCCTGGCGATCGCCGCCGACCATCCGTTGGCCGCCACGGTCGCCGCGCATAACCCGGATCTCCAGGCCTTCATCGAGGAATGCCGGCGCACGGGCACGGCCCAGGCGGCGATCGACACCGCGGAAAAACTCGGCTTCGATACCGGCCTCACGGTGCGCCACCCCCTCGACCCGGCCTGGACGCTGCCGGTCTACGTCGCGAATTTCGTGCTGATGGAATACGGCACCGGCGCGGTGTTCGGCTGCCCGGCGCACGACCAGCGCGACCTCGACTTTTCCAACAAGTACGGGCTCGGCAACGTCCCGGTGGTGTGCCCCGAGGGCCAGGATCCGGAAGCCTTCCTGATCACCACCACCGCCTATGTCGAGGACGGGCGGATGATCAATTCGCGCTTCCTCAACGGCATGACCACCGCGGAGGCCTTCGAGGCCGTGGCGCAGCGCCTGGAAGCCGAGGGGGTTGCCAAGCGCAAGATCCAGTTCCGCCTGCGCGACTGGGGCGTCTCGCGCCAGCGCTACTGGGGCTGCCCGATCCCGATCATCCATTGCGAGAGCTGCGGCCCGGTGCCGGTGCCGGTCTCCGACCTGCCCGTGAAGCTGCCCGAGGAGGTATCCTTCGACCAGCCCGGCAATCCGCTGGAGCGCGACCAGGCCTGGCGCAACGTGCCGTGCCCGCAATGCGGCGGGCCGGCCCGGCGCGAGACCGACACGATGGACACGTTCGTCGATTCGTCCTGGTACTATGCCCGCTTCACCGCGCCCTGGCTGACCGACGCCCCCACCGACCGCGCGGTGGTCGACCGCTGGCTGCCGGTGGACCAGTATATCGGCGGCATCGAGCACGCGATCCTGCACCTGCTCTACGCCCGGTTCTTCATGCGGGCGATGCGCGAGACCGGCTGGGCCGGTGTCTCCGAGCCCTTCGCCGGCCTGTTCACGCAGGGCATGGTCGTCCACGAGACCTACAAGGACGCGACCGGCGCCTGGGTGCCGCCGGCCGAGATCCGGTTCTCCACCGAGGAGGGCGAGCGCCGCGCGTTTCACGTGAAAACTCAGGCGCCGATCGCGATCGGCTCCATCGAGAAGATGTCGAAGTCGAAGAAGAACGTGGTCGACCCGGACGACATCATCGCGAGCTACGGGGCCGACACCGCGCGCTGGTTCGTGCTCTCGGATTCACCGCCCGAGCGCGACGTGATCTGGAGCGAGGAGGGCGTGCAGGGCGCCGCCCGGTTCGTCCAGAAGGTCTGGCGCCTGGTCAACGCCGCCCAGGCGGCGACCGGTGACGGCGCCGCCGACCTCACCCTGCGCAAGGCCGCCCACCGGGCCCTGGCCGCCGTGCAGGACGACATCGAGCGGCTGCGCTTCAACCGCTGCGTGGCCCATATCTACACCCTGGCCAACGCCCTCGAGGACGGGCTGCGCGGGCCGGTCTCGCGCGCGGCGGCGACGGAGGCGGCGGGGATCCTGGTGCAGCTCATCGCCCCGATGATGCCGCACCTCGCCGAGGAATGCTGGACGGTGCTCGGCCGGCCCGGCCTGGCCGCCCAGGCCCTGTGGCCCGAGGCCGAAGCCGGCCTCCTGGTCGAGGACGAGGTCACCCTGCCGGTCCAGATCAACGGCAAGAAGCGGGCGGACGTGACCGTGCCGCGCGACGCCGACGCCAAGGCGGTGGAAGCCGCCACCCTGGCCCTGGAGACAGTCCAGAAGATCCTGGAGGGCAAGCCGCCGCGCAAGGTGATCGTGGTGCCGGGGCGGATCGTGAATTTGGTGGTGTGATGATTGGCCGGGAATTGGCCTGTCTATCCCGCGCACCCCCTCATCCTGAGGTGCCGTAGCGAAGCGGAGGCCTCGAAGGAGGCCTCCAGGAACCGCGCGGCCGGCGGGAGGGCTCCTTCGAGGCTCGCTGCGCTCGCGCCTCAGGATGAGGTGGTAGATTGGACTTGCCGTAACCTCATCCCTACGGCGCCGCCAGCCCGGGATCCTGCCCGTTGGCCTCCAAGCTCCGCGCGACGAGTCCGTCTGCCTTCGCCCACGCGAGGAATTCGGCCAGATAGGCCGCGCCCGCATCCCGTCCGACAGGCAGGCCCATCGCCTGCGGAATCGCCATGAAATGCCCCGGCAGCAGCCGCACCGCCTTGTGGGTGGACGCGTAGGCGGCAAGCGGCTGATGGACCCCGGCGGCGACCTCGAGGCCGTCCCGGGCGAAGGCCGTGATCGCCTCCGCCGAGGTCGGCGCCCGCACCAGGGTGGCGTGGCGCAACGCGCGGGTTAGGAACAGGTCGTAGGCGCTGCCGCGCCCCACCGAGACGCGGATCCCGTCGCGATCGACGGCCTCCATGGTCGAGATCGGAGAGGCGGCCGGCACGAGGTAGCTGCCGGCGATCAGCACGTAGGGCGCCGTGAAGGCGATGCCCTCGGCGCGCTTCGGGTCGATCGCCAGGAAGCCGATGTCCCAGGTTCCGGATCCGGCCGAGCCCGAGACCGCGCCCGCCCCGGTGAACGTCACGAAGGCCACCGGCACGCCGAGTTTCCGCGCCAGCGCCCGGGCGAGATCGACCGACACGCCCGCAGGGCCGTCCGGTCCGGCTTGGGCCAGCACCGGATTTCCGAGGTTGATCGCCGCCCGCAGCGTGCCGGTGGGGGCGAGGTCGTGCAGGATCGCGGGGGAGGGCGTCATCCGGGGCTCCGCATGGGCCGGGGCGGAAACGAGCAGGGCGCACAGGGCCGCGGCGATCCGCATGGTCGATCCCGTCCTCTCCGGGCGCGTGGTCAGGCCTGGTTCCGGCCTCCGCCCGCCGCCCGCCGACGCCCGCGGGCCAGCATGTTCAGGCCCTCGACCCCGGCCGAGAACGCCATGGCGGTGTAGATGTAGCCCTTCGGCACATGGGCGCCGAACCCTTCGGCGATCAGCGTCATGCCGATCATGATCAGGAAGCCCAGCGCCAGCATCACCACGGTCGGGTTGCGGGCGATGAAGGCCGAGAGCGGCTCGGCCGCCACCAGCATCACGATCACCGCCACGACAACAGCCACCATCATCACCGGCACATGCTCGGTCATGCCGACCGCGGTGATGATCGAGTCGATCGAGAACACGAGATCGAGGAGCAGGATCTGGCCGATGGCCGCGCCGAACCCGATCGTGCCGCCGACCGTCTTCTCGCCGGTCTCATCGTGATCGACGCTGTGGTGGATCTCCTTGGTGGCCTTCCACAGCAGGAACAGGCCGCCGCCGATCAGGATCAGGTCGCGCCAGGAGAAGTCCTGGCCCAGCACCGAGAAGACCGGCTCGGTCAGGTGCACGATGAACGCGACCGTGCCCAGCAGCCCGAGCCGCAGGATCAGGGCCAGCCCGATCCCGATCCGACGCGCCCGGGTCTGCTGATCGGCGGGCAGCTTGTTGGTCAGGATCGAGATGAAGATCAGATTGTCGACGCCGAGCACGACCTCCATCACCACGAGGGTCGCGAGCGCGACCCAGACGGCCGGCTGCGTGGCAAGCTGAATCAGGTCGGTCACGGCTCGGGCGTCTCGCTGGTCGGGAAGAGGCGGCTGCCGAGGGCAGTCAAGTGGAACGGGCCGGGGCGGCTCGCCGGGTCGGGGGCGAAGACCTGGAGGATCTTCGGGACGACCTTGAAATGGGCCGGCGTGTGCGTGGTCAGCTCGCCGTCGGTGTTCACCGGCCGGGGCTTGCGCGTCGAGATCTTGATCTCCCGCGTCTGGAAGGCGCGCACGTCGGCCGCGCGTCCCTGGGTGCCCCGGCGCAGGGCCGGCAGGAGAGCGATCAGCCGCCACCAATGGGCGACTTCGAGGCTGTAGAAATCGAGCTTGCCGTCATCGACCGTGGCGGCTTCCTCCACGGTCATGCCGCCGCCGTAGTGCCGGCCGTTGCCGACCGAGACCTGGATGGTGGTCACCTTCTCGGTCGTGCCGTCATGCTCGATCGTCACGGTGAAGGGCCGCACCCGGCGCAAGACCCGGATGGCCGCGACCGCGTAGCCGAACACCCCCCAGGTCTTCTTCGATTCGGCCGTGAGCTCGCCGGCGAGCTCGGCCGAGAAGCCGATGCTGGCGACGTTGAAATAATAATGGCCGTTGACCCAGCCGAGATCGACCGGCCGCGGCTGGGCGGTCGGGATGAACCGGGCCGCCGCCAGCGGATCCAGCGGCAGGCCGAGGGACCGGGCGAGATCGTTGGCGGTGCCCAGCGGCAGGATGGCGAGCGGCAGCCCGCTCTCCACCAGGGCCGGCGCGGCCATGTTCATGGTGCCGTCGCCGCCGCCGAGGATCACGAGATCGACGTCCTTGGCGCGGGCGCGGATCTCGTCCCGGCAATCGGCATCCGGCGGCGGCTCCACCGGCTCGATCCCGCCGGCGCGCAGGAT
The DNA here is from genome assembly GCF_000272495.1 of Methylobacterium sp. GXF4. Lineage (NCBI taxonomy): Bacteria > Pseudomonadati > Pseudomonadota > Alphaproteobacteria > Hyphomicrobiales > Methylobacteriaceae > Methylobacterium > Methylobacterium sp. GXF4. The sequence continues at coordinate 63,382 of NZ_AKFK01000059.1, forward strand.
GCTGCGCACCTCGTCGAGGTCGAGGCCGCCGTTGCGGGCCTTCGCGTTGCAGATCAGCAGCGCCCGACGCTGCCCCGCGCTCACCGGGGACTCCGATGCAGGTCTGAGGTCGCCTCGGTCTCGGGTGGGGCCACGGGAACCTCGATGTGCTGGGCGGCGGAATGGCCCGATGAGAACCTAGAACGGGCGACAGCCAAGATTGTCCCCGACTTGGTGGCAAAACGAGCGAGCGCAACCCCGTCATCCACGCAATCCCCGTCTGGTGCCGGCCCTGCGGATCGGCAGAGTCGTGGGCGCGCCCGGAACACCCGTGGAACCGCTTCGGCATGCGGGCGCGTTCTCATCACGTCCGCCCCGGCCGCCAGGAAGGCACCGATGTCCGCCACCATTCCCACCCCTGCCCGTGCGCTCGCGCTCGGCGTGATCCTGCCCCTGGCCCTCATCGGCGGTGCCGCGGCCCAGCAGCAGGGGGCGACGTCTGCCAGTTCCTGGGTCGATCCGCCGGCGCGTACCGCGGCGTCCGCACCGGCCGCCCCGGCCAAGGAGCCGACGAAGGCCGCGTCTCAGGAACAGGCCAAGCCGCCGGCGCAGGACCGGAAGCCGATCAGGCAGGCGGCCAAGCCCGAGCCCGCGGACGACGCCCTGCCCAAGGCCGCTTCGACCCGGGCCGCCGCCCCGAGACGGGCGGCCGCGCTGGAGCGCCCGGCCAGCCGCGAGCCCCTGCGGCGCCATGCGGCGCATCCCCGCCGGCTCGCCGACACGCCGGCCGCCATCGCCCCGGCGCCGGTCTCGGCGGCGTCCGCCGAGCGGGCCGCCATCGCGCGGGCGCTCGCGGCGAACTACCTCGCCACCGTCTCGAGCTCAGGCGAGACCATGGTCGGCGCGGCGCCGCATTTCTACGGGAGCCGGGTACGGTTCTACGGCCATCCGATCACCCTGGCCGGCCTCGTGGCCGAGAAGCGCAGCTTCGTCCAGCGCTGGCCCGAGCGGCGCTACGAGCCGCGGTCGATCCGCACCGCCTGCGATTCCGAGACCTGCACGATCCGCACGATCGTGGATTTCCGCACCGCGAATCCGGATCGCGGCGCCATCTCCACCGGGGCGGCCGAGCTGGTCCTGGAGGTGAGCTTCGCGGGGGCGCGCCCGGTGATCGTCGGCGAGAGCGGACGGGTCCTGCGCCGGAGCGTCCAGGCCGGCACCCTGGCCCCTTCGCCCGGCAAAGCGTAAAGCGGCATCCGTGCGGCGCACGGTGATGCCGGGATCGGGTTTATGACGTCTTCAACCGTGGCGGAACAGGAAGCGGCGCCGGCGCGTCCGGCGCTCGACGATCCGGAGCGCGCCGCCCTCCGCGAGGCGATCCGGACGGCGATCGCCCGGGCGCGGCCGCGCCCGGTCTCCGTGCGGACCCTCGAACTCATGGCCGAGGCGGCGATCGTGCCCGGGGCGTACGGCTACCGGGTGCTCGACCGCCACGGCGTGCCGCGCCTGCGCCCGGGCACCTCGGAGCCGATGACGCTCGCGGATTTCGTGGCCGAGCTCCAGGCGCGGCACCCGGCCCTGTTCCTGCCGGCGGAACCCGAGCCAGCCCCCGTACCGGTCGCGGAAGAGGCCAAGGATTCGCCGATCCTGACCGGCGCCTACGAGATGAAGGCGGCCACGGCCCGTTTCGTCGAGACCCAATCCGAGCGTGCCCGCTCGCTCGCCGAGCGCTCCTCGGTGCAGGGGCGGGTGCTGGCGCAGAACGCGGCCGGCCGGTTCGCGAGCCTGCGGACGGGCTTGCGGACGCGGTTCGGCCACCCCGTCGCTGAGGAGAGCGCCGCGCCCGAGCGCGGTTCGGACCCGGTCGCGGCGTGGAACGAGGGGCCGGGCCGGCTCGGCGAAACGTTGCGCGACGGCCTGCCCCGTCTGCGCGATCGGCTCGGCTTCGGCACCGGCATCGGGGATGAGAGCGGCCGTCGGCATCGCCGCTGGCTCGTGGGCGCGAGCACGGCCGCGTTGGTGGCGGTGGTCGCGGCGGGGCTGGTCCTGGCCGGTCGCGAGCCCGAACCCCCGCGGCCCGATCCCGCGAGCACCCCGACGACCCAGCCGACGCCGCCCCAGGCGTCCAATGCGCCGACGAATCCCCCGCCGACGGCGTCCCAGGCCGGATCCCCCCCCGCGGCCGCCGACACGGTGACGCCGCCGCCCGAGACCGGCGGCGAGCCCGAGCCCGACACGCCGCCGCCCGCGGCGAACGCCATCACCGGCCCGGCCCAGGTGATCGACACCGCGACCCTGAAGGTCGGCGGCAAGGTCGTGCATCTGTTCGGTGTCGAGTGGGTGCGGGGCGGCCAGGCGGACGAGCTGGCCCGCTACATCGGCGGACGCACGGTCACCTGCCAGCCGGCACCGGGCAGCGAGACCATGAATTGCCTGGTGAACGGGCGCGACCTGTCCGAGGTCGTTCTGTTCAACGGCGGCGGCCGGGCCTCCCCGGAGGCGAGCCCGGAACTCGTGGCGGCCGAGGACCACGCCCGCAGCGAGCGGCTCGGCGTCTGGAAGCGCTGAGCGGGGATCGCGGCATGCCCGGCGACCTTTTCGGCGTCACCGCGGACGGGCAGCCGGTCACCCGGCACGTGCTGGCCCGGGGAGCCTTGCGCGTCCACGTCATCGATTTCGGCGCGGTGATCACGGCGATCGAGGTGCCCGACCGCGCCGGCCGCAGCGCCAACGTCGTGCTCGGGCTCGACACGCTGGCGGGCTACGAGACCGTGAGCCCGAGCTTCGGCGCCGTGGTCGGGCGCTACGCCAACCGCATCGCGGGCGGGCGTTTCAGCCTCGACGGCCACACCTACCGGCTGCCGGTGAACGAGGGCCCCAACACCCTGCATGGCGGCGACCGGAATTTCGGAAACCATCTCTGGCACGTGGAGGCGGCCGACGGCACGAGCCTGACCCTGGCCCGGCGCTCTCCCGACGGCGAGGAGGGCTTTCCCGGCAATCTCGACGTCCGCGTGCGCTACAGCCTGCCCGAGGACGGGGTGCTGCGCATCACTTACGAGGCCGTGACCGACCGGCCGACGGTCCTGAACCTCACCAATCACAGCTACTTCAACCTCGCCGGGGAGGGGGCCGGCAGCGTCCTCGACCACGTGGTCCAGATCGAGGCCGACGCGTTCACCCCCACGGACGCGACGCAGGTCCCCACCGGCGAGATCCGGGCATTGGCCGGCACCCCGTTCGATTTCCGGACCCCGCACGCGCTGGGCGAGCGCATCCGGGTCGGCGATCCGCAACTGGCCTTCGCCAAGGGCTACGACCACACCTTCGTGCTGCGTGGCCCCGCCGGCACCCTGCGCCCGGCCGCGACCTGCATCGATCCCGCCAGCGGCCGGCGGCTCGACGTGGCGACCACCCAGCCGGCGCTGCAGCTCTACACCGGCAACAACCTGGACGGCACGCTGATCGGCCCCTCCGGCCGGATCTACCGCTCCGGCGACGGCGTCTGCTTCGAGACGCAAGGGTTTCCGGACGCCCCGAACCAGCCGGGCTTCCCCTCCGCGGTCCTGCGGCCGGGGGAGGTGTTCCGGGCGGTCACGACGTTCCGGTTCTCGGTGGCGTGAGCCGAGGGCGACCGATCACCCGACCGGTCCGTTCAGGCCCGGTGCCAGCGCCCGGAACCCGACCCAACCCCAATAGACCCGGTGGTGGGCGATGAGCCCGGCCGCGAGATCCATCACCTCGACCAGATCGACCTGATCGCCCTCCGGCGTGGCGCGGGGATATTCCCAGACGAGCTGTCGGCCGTCGGAGAAGAAAGTGCCGGTGCGGTACCAGCGGCCGAGTACGCTCCCGGGCTTGCGCAGCGAGGCATCGAAGAAGCCCCGGATCGCCGCCTTGCCCCTCAGGATCCCGGAGGCGCCGCCGCCCGATTCGGCAAAGACCAGCGGGCTCTCCAGGACGGCGTCCTCGGTATAGAGCGCCGTCAGACCGTCGATGTCGCGGCCCCGCACCGTCGCGTGCCAGCGTTCGTAGATGTGGCGGATGTCGGCCTCGGTGGTATCGGTCATGGCGGCCTCGGATCGGTGGCGATGACCGGAATCCTAAAGGCGGCTTGAGGCCGGATGCTTCGATGCGTGTCGAAGCATCCACGCCGCTCCGGTGGCAGGATGGGTCGGCTGCGCTGGAGATCGACCATGAATCCGCAACCGAGTCTCGCCACGGCGGCGTTCCTGATCGCGGACCCGGCGCGATCCCTGATGCTGATGCAACTGCTCGATGGCCGGGCGCGGCCCGCCGGAGATCTGGCCTGGGCGGCCGGCGTCACGGCGCAGACCGCGAGTTCGCATCTCGGCAAGCTGCTGGCGGGCGGCCTCCTGGCAGTCGAGACCCAGGGCCGCCATCGCTACTATCGCCTGGCCGGCTGCCAGGTTGCCCTGGCGCTGGAATCGCTCGCGGCGATCGGCGCGACGGGCCCTGTCCGGTCGAGGCCCTTAACCCGGGACGCGCGGGACCTCGGATTCGCCCGCTGCTGCTACGATCACCTGGCCGGTCGGCTGGGCGTCGCCGTCACGGGTGCCCTGGTGGAGCGGGGCTATCTCAGCCCCGCGGAGGGCCAGCGTTACGATCTGCCCGCCGCCGGCCTCGCCTGGTTCGCCGGCCTGGGCGTGGAGGTCCACCAGCTCAGGCCAGGCCGGCATGGGCTGGCGCGGGCGTGCCTCGATTGGACCGAGCGCGAGCACCATCTCGCCGGTCCGCTCGGCGTGCAGCTCATGCGCCAGCTCTGCGCGAAAGGCTGGCTGCGGCGCTCGGAGACGACGCGGGCCGTGCAGGTCACCCGACGCGGCTGGGCCGGCCTGAAGACCGAGCTCGGCCTCGATCCGCCCTAAGGTGGATCACGCGGCGAGGACCATCTCCTCGTCCTCCTGCGGCACCGGCACGGCGACCGCCGGGGCGGAGGGTTTCGGACGCCAGGTCTCGCCGAGCGCCAGGAGCGCGGCCTTGACCGCTTCGAGCTGCGAGGGCTCGCCCTCGGCCATGCCTTCGGCGGCGGCGACCTCCTTCAGGTACTCGTCCCAGGCCCACCGCCGCAGGATTTCGCGCTTCCCTTCGCGCAGCAGCCGCGGGTGGTTCAGCACGGCGGACGGCGTGGCGAAGACCGCCGCCGGATTGACCAGCGCCCGTTCCAGCTCCGGCCCGTCCGGAAAGCCCGGCTGCGCGGCCGGCGCCTGTTTCCGGCCGAGCACCACCCGAAGCGGCGCGCGTTCGGGGTGCCGCCGATCATCCGAGCGCGCCGCGCCGACCGGGCGCTTGCGGGGCGCCTCGGCGGGGTCCGGATCCGCATCGTAGTCGAGGCCCTGGCGCTCCGCATACGCGATGGCCTGCGCCCGGGTCGGGAAGGTGAGCCGGACATCCGTGGCGAGGGGGTCGCTGCCGCCGGTCCAGCCCATCAGCGGCTCGATCTCGGGCGGCGTCTCGCGCGCGAAGGTGAGGATCCAGGTGCCTTCCCGGGCGCGGCCCGAGGTCTCCACCGGACGCTGCTGGCGCCGGATCAGGGCCTTCCGGCCGGCGAGCCACGGGGCCGTGGCGATGAAGGCGGGGGGATTGTTGTGTCCGAGTCCGATCACGCGATCCTGAATGGTCGTCTGCATAATTGCCTCCCTGAAGCGGCGCCCGACAGCCGGGCCGTCGGGCGGCGCGATGGTGGTGATGCGGTGCGCTCAGGCGCCCAGCAGCCCGAGGCGCGCCGCGGATTGGACGCCGAAGCTCGCCGCGAAGGCGAGGAGGGCGGCGTCCCAGGCGGTGAGGTGCGTGGCATTGGCCGGCGGCCCGGCCCGGGTGATCGCGGCGCCGAGCCAGACGAAGCCCGACACGCTCAGCAATCCCGCCAGGACCCAGGGCATGGCCGGCGCCGGGCTGAGGGCCGCCAGGGCGAGGCAGAGGGCGGCGGACGCGATCCAGCCCGTGAGGGTGGACCAGGTCGCCCGCTCCGCCGCCTCGGCCGGCGGCGCGGCCCGGCTGCGCCGGAGCCGGGTCGACCAGCGATAGCGGTCCTTCAGGTCGAAGGTCGTCATCGATCGCCTCCGGGTCTCAGTTCAGCACGGCGTCCCGGGCCGCCGGGCCGCGCCGCAAGCGGCGGCCGAGCACCACCGGGATCCGCGACTTGCCGGTCGCCTGTCCGCTGGGCGCGGGCGTGCCGTCCAGTGCCTGGAGCGCGGCCAGGACGTCGTCGATCGGCACCGGCTCGGCGCGGCAGCCGGGCAGGCAGCGCAGCGTCGGGCAGGAATCCACGGCGCGCGCGTCCGAGGCCCAGGAGGCCAGGATCGCCCGCTTCTCGGCCCGCGACAGGCCGGGATAGGACAGGACCTCCCGGGGATGCCGGAACACGTCGCCCGGCGCCACGAAGGCCTCGAACGGGTCGACCGCGGTCGCCCTCAGATTGGCCGCGGCCATCGGGCCGAGGCGCTCGATATGCGTGTCGATCGGGGTTGTATCGATTGGCTGCATGCGACCCTCCTGCTCGTCAGCGAAGGCTGAACCGCTCGCCGCCCGGGGAATTGCGGTTCGGCACGGGCGAGCGCGTCAGACCAAGGACCGAGAGCCGGCCCCGGCCGCCAGGCGGTCGGGGCCGGCTCCAGGGCGGCCGGCACGGCCGGCAGGTCCTCGCTCGGTCGTCCTGCCGGTCCGGGCCGGCCACCGCGTCAGGCGTCGTGATCCCGCCCGAGCGGCGGCGCGCCTCAATGCGCCGTCTTCTGGCCGCCGTTGTTGCCGCTGTTGATGGCGATGCGGCGGCCCCGCTCCGGCGCCTTTTCCGAGCGCGGCAGCGTCACGGTGAGCACGCCGTTGCGGAACGACGCTTCGACCTTCTCTTCCTCGACCGGGAAGGGCAGGGCGATCACCCGCTCGAAGCGGCCGTAGCTGCGCTCCGAGTAGCCGCGCGCCTTGTCGGTGTTCTCGGCGCGCTTCTCGCCCCGCAGGGTCAGCACGCCGTCCTCGACCAGGAGCTCGACGTCCTTCTCGTCGAGGCCGGGAAGCTCGGCCGAGAGCCGCAGCCCGCCATCCGCCTCGACCAGCTCAACATTGGGCCAGCCGAAGCTGCGATTGGCCAGGCTCGGGACCGAGCCGAACCCGGTGAACACGTCGTCGAACAGGCGGTTCACCTCGCGGTGGAGCGTCAGGAAAGGATTGGCCGCCTCGTTCGACAGGGCGGTCGGCGCCGGGGTTCCGGTCGTGCGGTTCCACGGAATCAGATCTCTCACGCTCATAGGGACCTCCTTCAGTTTGGCATCATGGGCATCTCATGGGATCGACCGTCGGCGGCCCGCGGGCCTGCGGGCCCCCGAGGGATGGCGTTCGTCCAAAGCGGGGAACCCGGGCGGTCCGCGGATCGGGCGGCCCGGGCTCGGACCGGCCGCGATCAGGCGGCCTTGGCTTCGGCGACCCGGGGTTCGGCGGCCTTGGCCTGCGCGACCTTGCTCTCGGTGATCTGCGCGGGCGCGTTGTCCTGCCCGGACGTGGCCGTGACGCCGCCGATGGCGATGCGACGGGGCTTCAGGGCCTCCGGCACCTCGCGCTTGAGCTCGACGGTCAGGAGCCCGTTCTCCAGGTTCGCACCCACGACCTTCACGTGGTCGGCCAGGTTGAAGGTCTGACGGAACGTGCGGGCCGCAATGCCGCGGTGCAGGTATTGCCGCTCGTTCTCCGGCGTCTTCTTCTGGCCCGACACGAGCAGCACCGTGTCCTGCTGGGTCAGTTCGATCTCGTCGGGCGTGAAGCCCGCAACCGCCATGGTGATCCGATACTGGTCGTCCGCGACCTTCTCGATGTTGTAGGGCGGCCAGGCGGCCGTGGTCTCGACGCGCTCGGGCTGGTTCAGCAGCTCGAACAGACGGTCGAACCCGATGGACGACCGGAACAGGGGCGCAACGTCGTAAGTCCTCATAACCACATCCTCCATTGAGCAACGTGACTACAAGAGACGCCGGACACCATGGCCGGCGCCCAACAGGCGAGCTCGTTTCCGAGCCTCGCACGCGCGTAACGTTTGCCTTGCGGGGAGGTTCCGCAAGAGGGGCGATTTTTTTCGTGGGATTTTGGACTTCGACACGTGGGAAGCCCCTCGCCCCGCTTGCGGGGAGAGGGCCGCGACGACCTCGTCGTCGGCGCGGCGAGGCGGCAGCCGAGGGTGAGGGGGCGGTTCAGCGGGGCGCACGTCCTGAACCGCCCCCTCACCGCCGCTCCGGCTGCGCCTCCGCTTCCCGCACGGACGACGAGGTCCGTGCGGGCCTCTCCCCGCGGGCGGGGAGAGGGGGAACCCGCGCTTCGTTTGAAGATGGGTGAAGACCTTAGGCCTGCGGGAGAGCGGCCGGCTCAGCCCGCAGCCTCCTCCAGCAGGATCTCGCGCTTGCCGGCGTGGTTGGCCGGGCCGACGATGCCCTCGGTCTCCATCCGCTCCATCAGGGAGGCGGCGCGGTTGTAGCCGATCTGGAGGCGGCGCTGGATGTAGCTGGTCGACGCCTTCTGGTCGCGCAGAACCACCTGCACGGCCTGGTCGTAGAGGTCGCCGCCGGCCTCGCCGAAGGAGCCCTGGTCGAACACGGCGCCGTCGAGTTCCAGCTCGGCCGCGCCGGCCTTGCCCTTTGCGCCCTTCTCGGGGACGGCCTCCTCGTCGTCGGCGGTGACGGCGTCGAGATAGGAGGGGCGGCCCTGGCGCTTGAGGTGGGCGACCACGCTCTCGACCTCGCTGTCCGAGCAGAACGGCCCGTGCACGCGGGTCGTGCGCCCGCCGCCGGCCATGAACAGCATGTCGCCCTGACCGAGCAGCTGCTCGGCGCCCATCTCGCCCAGGATCGTGCGCGAGTCGATCTTGCTGGTGACCTGGAAGGAGATCCGGGTCGGGAAGTTCGCCTTGATCGTGCCGGTGATCACGTCCACCGACGGGCGTTGCGTGGCCATGATCAGGTGGATGCCGGCCGCGCGCGCCATCTGGGCGAGCCGCTGGATCGCGCCCTCGATATCCTTGCCCGCCACCATCATCAGGTCGGCCATCTCGTCGACCACGATCACGATGTAGGGGAGGGGGGCGAGGTCCATGGCCTCGTCCTCGTAGATCGCCTCGCCGGTCTGCCGGTCGAAGCCGGTCTGCACGGTCCGGGTCAGCACCTCGCCGCGGGCGGCGGCCTCCGAGACGCGGGCATTGTAGCCGTCGATGTTCCGCACCGCGATCTTGGACATCTTCTTGTAGCGCTCCTCCATCTCGCGCACGGCCCATTTGAGGGCGATCACCGCCTTCTTGGGGTCGGTCACGACGGGGGAGAGCAGGTGCGGGATGCCGTCATAGACGGACAGTTCCAGCATCTTGGGATCGACCATGATCAGACGGCACTCTTCCGGCTTCAGCCGGTAGAGCAGGCTGAGGATCATAGTGTTGATCGCCACCGACTTGCCCGAGCCGGTGGTGCCGGCCACCAGGAGGTGCGGCATCCGGGCGAGGTCGGCGATGATCGGCTCGCCGCCGATATTCTTGCCCAGGCACAAAGCGAGCTTGTGCTTGCTCTCGGCGAAATCCGTGGAGGCCAGGAGCTCGCGCAGAAACACCGTCTCGCGCTTGGCGTTCGGCAATTCGATGCCGATGGCGTTGCGGCCGGGGACCACGGCGACGCGGGCCGAGACCGCCGACATCGACCGGGCGATATCGTCGGCCAGCGCGATCACGCGGCTGGACTTGG